>CBJNAR010000348.1:0-5034 GCA_966434075.1 uncultured bacterium | reverse complement strand
TTCTCGTTCCGGGTCCAAGACGAGACTCTTCGCTGCGCTCAGAGTGACAACCACGCTTGATCCGGGTCCAAGACGAGACTCTTCGCTCCGCTCAGAGTGACAACCACAAGGTGGCAGACTATTCAGTGTTTGCGCGGCCCCACCGGCAGATGCGTGTCCAGGGACAGGCTCTCGCCGGGGAGAATGTCGCGCCACTGCGCCACCAGCCGCCGGTAGGACTCGCCCACCGGGCGGATGCGCCGGTCCAGGTCGTAGAGGCCCAGGGGATTGACGTGCCCGTTGTCCTCACGCAGCGCCGTGTCCCAGTCCACCTGGTCGGTCAGGCTGTACCACGTGAAGCCGATGATGGGGATGCCGTCTTCCTTCAGGCGGACCATGTTGGTCCATTGCTTCCATAGCCAGGTGGGCGCGGCCTTCGGGTCGGCCAGGTTGGTCTCGGTGTGCATCACCGGCAGATGATAGCGGTCGAAATACTGCCGGGTGATGACGTAGTAGCCCAGGATTTCGCCGGACTCGGTGATGTGGCCGTCGTGGTGGATGAGATGCTCGTTGGTGATGTAGTAGTCGTTGCCCATGATGTGGTGGAGTTTGAGCGCGCGGCCATGTTCGCGGAACCAGTGGAACTCGGCGCGGGTCATGCCGTGGTCCATGATGTACTCATAGACGCAGGAGCAGACCCCATGCTGGCCGTAACAGAGGTCCAGCGAGAGAAAGCGCCGGTGGTTGAGGTGATCGGCCTTGTCCTGCATGGCGGGGTGGCCCGCGTGGAAGTATTCGCTCGACTCGCTCTGGATGAAGTAGGCGTGGGGCTGGACCTCCAGTATCGCTTCCTCGGCCAGCACATTGGCTTGCGCCATGTGCTTGAGTGCGGTGACAAAGGCGGTATCGCTCTTGAGGCGCTCGTTCCACCAGCCGAAGAGGGCCGAGAACTCGGCGCAAACGAAGATCTCGTTGACCGGCGTGTAGAGGTGCACCCACGGATAGCGTTCGGCGAAGGCGCGCGCATAATCGGCGAACAGCGCGGGCCAGTCGGGGTTCTGGAAGCCGCCCACCCAGTCGGGCACGCCGAAGTGGCAGAGGTCGACGATGGGCGTGATGCCCAGCCGCTGTAGCTCGCCGAAGGTGGCGTCGCTGAAGTCCCAATCATAGCGGCCCGGCCCGCGATGCACCGCGTAATAGGGCGGGCCGTAGCGCAGAAACTCGATCCCCAGGTCCTGCACCAGGCCGAAATCCTCGCGCCAACGCTCATAGTGATGGGCTTTCGCCATCTCGTCCACGCGCAGATCGTGGCCGTCGGGGCCGGTGATGACCGGGTAGCTACACTCGATGCCGGTGGCGAACAGGAAGCGCTGGTCCATATGCCGCGCATGGACATGGGGGTTGCCGATGCTCATGGTCTCCTCCATCGGATGGCGAGCCGTCCAGGAAGCGGGTAGCGCGCGGGCCGGCTTTTGCGTTCTCACTAAGCGCATAGCATAGTTTGGGCCCAGACGAGTGGTCAGTGGTCAGTGGTCAGTGGTCAGCGAGTAGCCGTCAGCCGTCAGCCGTCAGGAGACGAGTGGGCAGTGGGCAGTGGGCAGTGGTCAGGTCCGTGGCTTGTCACTCTGAGTAGGCTGTCACACTCAAATTGTCACTCTGAGCGCAACGAAGAGTCTCGTCTTTCTAGCTACGAGACGGAGATTCTTCGTTCCGCTCAGAATGACAGGAGCAGAGTTGTCACTCTGAGCGGAGCGAAGAGTCTCAGCCTGCCCGCCGGTATGCGGCTGCGCGGGCACGGATGGGGCTACTCAGTGGTATAATGCGGACAATATGAACGGACAGACCGGCGGTTTGCCGCGGAGGAGGATCTATGGCGTTTCGAGCGGTGGATACGAAGCAGGGGTTTCCCGCGCTGGAGTTGGAGATCGAGGCGTGGTGGCAGGCGCAGGGCATCGTGCAGAAGGCGCTGGGCCACGGCGACCGGGCACGGCCCTTCATCTTCTTTGAAGGCCCGCCCACGGCCAACGGGCGGCCCGGCGTGCACCATGTGGAGGCGCGGGCGTCCAAGGACATCGTGATCCGCTACCGGCGGATGCGCGGGCAGTATGTGATCGGCGCGCGGGGCGGGTGGGATACGCACGGCCTGCCGGTGGAGATCGAGGTCGAGCGCGAGCTGGGCTTCGCGGGCAAGCCGGACATCGAGCGCTACGGTATCGCCGCCTTCAACGAAGCCTGCAAGGCCAGCGTCTGGCGCTACATCCAGGAATGGGAGCGCATGACCAACCGCATCGCCTACTGGGTGGACCTGGAGGATCCCTATGTCACCTACCACAACGACTACATCGAGTCGCTCTGGTGGATCATGCAGTCGCTGTGGAAAGCCAACCTGCTGTTCCGCGACTACAAGGTGACAATGCATTGCCCGCGCTGCGGCACCTCGCTCTCGGACCACGAAGTGGCGCTCGGCTTCAAGGACGACGTGGACGACCCCTCGGTCTGGATTCGCTTCCGCGCCACGCCGAGCGGCCACCCGCTCGATAGCCGGCTGGCCGGGGCGGCGTTCCTGGCCTGGACGACCACGCCCTGGACGCTTCCGGCGAATGTGGCGCTGGCGGTCAAGCCCGGCGCGCGCTATGTGCTGGTGGCGTATACCGGCGGCGCGGAGCCGGAGCGCCTGGTGCTGGCGCAGGCGCGCGCCGACGCCGTGCTGGGCGAGGAGCAGTACACCGTGCTCGACACCTTCAGCGGCGACGACCTGCGCGATGCGCGCTACGAGCGGCTGTTCCCCGGTGTGCCCGCGCCCGGCCAGACCGTGGACCCGGCGGACGCCTATCGGGTGGTGGTAGACGACTTCGTGTCGCTCGACGACGGCACCGGCATCGTGCATATCGCCCCGGCCTACGGCGACCTGGAGATCGGGCGCAAGTACGGCCTGCCCACGCTGTTCTCGGTGGACCTGGCCGGGATGACCTACCCCGAGTTCGACGCCTTCGGCTTCGGCGGGCTGTTCTTCAAGGCTGCCGACCCGCTCATCACGCAGAACCTGCGCGAGCGCGGGCTGCTGTTCCGGGCCGGGCGCGTGCGCCACAGCTATCCCTTCTGCTGGCGCTGCGATACGCCGCTGCTCTACTACGCCAAGCCGTCATGGTACATCCGTACCACGGCGCGCAAGGAGGCGCTCATCGCCAACAACCAGCAGATCCACTGGGTGCCGGAGCATATCAAGGAAGGCCGCTTCGGCAACTGGCTGGAGAACAACATCGACTGGGCGCTGAGCCGCGAGCGCTACTGGGGCACGCCGCTGCCGATCTGGGTCTGCGACTCGTGCGGCGAGACCGAGGTGGTCGGTTCGGTGGCCGAACTGTCGGAGCGGGCCGGGCGCGACCTGAGCGACCTCGACCTGCACCGCCCCTATGTGGACGAGGTGACGTGGGCTTGCGCCGCCTGCGGCACCGGCACACGCCGCCGCATCCCCGACGTGGCCGACGCCTGGTTCGACTCCGGCTCGATGCCGGTGGCCCAGTGGCACTATCCCTTCGAGAACCAGGATGTCTTTGCCGAGGCCGGGCAGGCCGACTATATCTCGGAAGCCATCGACCAGACGCGGGGCTGGTTCTACACGCTGCACGCGGTCTCGACCTTGCTGTTCGACCGGCCCGCGTTCTGCAACGTGATCTGCCTGGGCCACATCCTCGACGTGAACGGCATCAAGATGTCGAAGTCGCGCGGCAACGTGGTCGATCCCTGGCAGTTACTGCGCGACTACGGCGCCGATGCCACGCGCTGGTACATGTACGCCTCGGCGCCGCCGTATAATCCGCGCCGGTTCGCGCCCGACCTGGTGGGCGAGGTGCTGCGCCAGTTCCTGCTGACCCTCTGGAACACCTACGCCTTCTTCGTGACTTACGCCAACCTCGACGGCTGGACGCCGCCCGCCGGGCAGGACCCGTTCGCCGGGGCGGCCTTGCAGCCCATCGACCGCTGGGCGCTGGCGCGGCTCAACGCGCTCGTGCGCGACGTGACCGCCGAACTCGACAGCTATGACATCCATGCTCCGGCCAAGGAGATCGAGCGCTTCGTGGAGGACCTGTCGAACTGGTACGTCCGCCGCAACCGGCGCCGGTTCTGGAAGGCCGAGGACGACGCCGACAAGCACGCCGCCTACGCCACGCTCTACACCTGCCTGACCACGCTGGCCCGGCTGGTCGCCCCATTCATGCCCTACGTCAGCGAGGCGCTCTATCAGAACCTGGTCGCCGCGCAGGTGCCCGGCAGTCCGGAGAGCGTCCACCTGGCCGAGTGGCCGGTCTCCAACGCGGCGCTGATCGACGAGGCGCTGCTGGTCGACACCCGGCTGCTGCTCGACGTGGTCAACCTGGGCCGGGCGGCGCGGCGGGGCGCGGGATTGCGCGTGCGCCAGCCGCTGCCCGAACTGCTGGTGCGCGCCGCGCAGGGCGGCGGGGGTCTGCACCGCTTCGAGGACGAACTGCGCGACGAACTGAATGTCAAGACGGTGCACTTCCTGGGTGTGGACGATGGGCTGGTGGAGTACCACTTCAAGCCGAACCTGCCGGTGGTCGGCAAGAAATATGGCCGCCGCGTGCCCGCGCTCAAGACCGCGCTGGCCGCGCTGGAGGGCGATGCCGCCATGGATGCGGCGCGCGCGGTGGCGGCGGGGCAGCCCGTCCGCGTCGAGGTGGAGGGTGAACCGCTCGACCTGGCCCCCAACGAGGTGCTGGTGGAGGCCGGGTCGCCGCAGGGCTACGCCGTGGTCGAGGAACCGGGGTTGCTGGTCGCCCTCAACACCACGCTGACGCCGGAACTGCGCCGCGAGGGCGAGGCGCGCGACCTGGTGCGCTTTATCCAGGACGCGCGCAAGGCCGCGGGCCTGGACATCACCGACCGCATCGCCGTGACCCTGGAGCCGGCGGCGGACCTCGACCTGGATCCGGTGCTGGCCGCGCACGGCGCCTACATCCGCGCCGAGACGCTGGCCGACTCGCTGGTGCTCGGCCCGCCGCCCGCGGGCGCGCAAACCACCGTCGCGGATCTTGA
>CBJNAR010000347.1:0-5053 GCA_966434075.1 uncultured bacterium | reverse complement strand
GCCGCGCGGCTGATCCCGTCCCAACTCAGGGAAGGGCCGGGCATCACGGGCAGCCCAAGATCCGGGGCCGCGGCCGGCGCGGCAGTGGGCACGGCGGGCGGCAGGCGCAGCCCGCGCGCCGGCGGCAGGCTGCCCAGCGGCGGCGACAGATCATGCTTCCGCGCGTAGCCCACGCGCATCCCGGTCGCCGGACCCGCCGCCGGCGCCGCGCCGGGCGCCGCCCGCACCCAACCCGCCGCCAGCGCGGCACACATCAAGACCCCCAGAACGAGCGCAACGCGGACGCGCAAACGCAGAGGTTTCATAACTATTCACTTTCTCGCCGGACTCAGCGGGGAATCTGCGCGAACCTGCGCGCCGCTCCTGGCGTGGCAGAGGCGGCGCACCAAAATCGCCCCGGTTACACAGGGCTAAGTAGCCGTCACACCGATAGCGTCATTCCGAGCGCAGCGAAGAATCGCCATAGCCCTGTCATTCTGAGCGCAGCGAAGAATCTCCGTCGCGTAGCCCAAACGACGGACGCTTCGCCCAGAATGACAAACACGCGGTGACAAACTACCAGGTACCGCAAACAGCGCGCGATCTGTGTCCAGGCCGGCAAGGGGGCGGCAGTAGTGGATGGGGTGAGACTACGCGGGCACAAAGAGTAAGCGCACGATGCTACCGGGAAGCGGACGGATCGGGTCCATGCAGAACGCCAACGGGGAGGTCGCACATTGGCCGCGGGGCACTCCCTACACCCTTATTCTAACCGATCAACCCGCTCGCCACAATCCATCCGCGGCGCAACGAACACCGGCGCCGTCCATATACCGGCCACCCGGCTGACACAACCAGGGCTCGGCCAAAAGATGGAGGCAAAGTCGGGACAAACATCGCTTGGCAATTATAGAATGGTATTCTATAATTAAAATGTAGAACGGAATTCTAGATTATGAGACTCAGGATGATGGAGGTCCAATTCGATGCTGGTGCAATCGCTGACGCGCCCGACCCTGCTGCTGCGGGTGGAAGGCGGCGCGCTGCTGCTGGCGGCGCTGGTGCTCTATGGGCAGACGGGCGGGAACTGGTTGCTGTTCGTGCTGCTGCTGCTGGCACCCGACCTGTCGATGCTGGGCTACCAGGCGGGCAACGCCACCGGCGCCGCCGTCTACAACCTGGCCCACACCGAGGTCTTCCCGGCTCTGCTGGGCGCCGCGGGCCTGCTGGCCGGGCAGCCCATGCTCCTGGCCCTGGCGCTGATCTGGTTCGCCCATATCGGCATGGACCGGGTGCTGGGCTACGGGTTGAAGTATCCCAGCGGCTTCAAGCAGACCCACCTGGGCGCGTAGGCCCCACCGCCGGGGGCGCTCAGGGTGTGACGAAGGTTTCTCGCGCGAACGCCGTCACGCCGGTGTCGAGTATTACATCCTCGTGACCGTTATAGCTGCGGGCGTGCAGTTCGCCTTCGGGCGTCAGATAGGCCAGCAGATCGGCGCCCGCCCACCAGGGCGGCCCCAGCGGCGGCCAGAGGCGATCCACCGTCGCCGCGTAGACGACAGTGGGAATGCCGGTGAGTTGCCCGCGCGGGAGGCTGCGGAAGATATAGCGCTTGGGGCCGCCAAAGCCGATGTTCGGGCCGGCCCCGGTGGCGTAGACAAGATAGTCCCCGCGCACCCAGGCGGCCAGTATTTGGTCCGGACTGCCGGCCGATTCCGCGATCTCGGTCGCCCGATCGTGCGGGTCAATATAGACGAGCCGGTCATCGGGCCGGCGGCTTTGTGCCGTCACACGGGAGGCCGCCAGAATCAGCCCGCCGTCGGCGGAATCGGTAGCCAGCACGCGCGCGTCTTGGCGCTCGCTGAGATAGATGTCGTACCAGGGCCGGGCCGGATGCACGGGATCGACCAGGCGGACGACCGTACCGCTATCGGCGGGCCAGATCACCAGCACCTGCCCGGCGCGCGGCCCGGTCGCCACGACCTGTATCTGGACCTGGAAATGGTCGTCGAAAGTGGCCGCGGGCACGCGCACCTCGACGACCGGGTGGGGCGGCCGCGCGCCCGCCGGGTCCACCAGCAGCACCGTGTTGGTGTAGGCGCGGGTGCCGGCCACGGGCAGGTACGCGCTCACCACCAGATCGGGTCCGGCGGCCACGGGCAAATCGGGACCGGGCGCGCCGGGCAGGCCGGCCAGCCGGCGGGGATTGCGCCCATCGGCATCGGCCACGTACAGGCCGGTCTGCCCGCCGGCGCCGGTCAGGGCGCTCGTCTCGTAGAGCAGCAGGTGCCGCCCGTCGGGCGCGGGGCCGGCGATCATCCAATTAGTGCCCAGATCTACCGGGCTAATCGGGGTGGTGGTGCCGAAAGCCTGGTAGGCCACCAGGCGCTGCGGCACCGGTGCGCTGGCCGGGGCGCCGGGCAGCGTGGTCAGCGTGCGGATGCCCCACACCCCGGCATCGGTGCAACGGAACAGGTCGAAGCGGTCGGGATCGAGCGCGAGGGCGACGGGCGCGGTCCCGCCACGGGCACCCACCAGCACCCGGCGTACCGGCAGGCGGCCCGGTGCGGGAGTCGGCACCGGACCCGGCCCCCGCCAGGCGGCATCATAGACCAGGAGGCCATCCGGGCAGGTCGCCAGCACCGTGCTGGTGCGGTCGCTGCCGGGCAGGGCGCGCCAGCCACCCGCCTCGTAGGTATAGAGCCCCGGCGGGCTCGCATCGGGCCGCAGGACGACCGTGCCGCTCAGAGTCGGCTGGTAGACATGCTGCTCGACGGCGGCGATCAGGCGGGGCGTGTCGCGGTACTGTGGTCCCAGCGTGCGCAGCCGGGCCGCCGGCGCCACAAGATCCGTCCAATGCCCGGCGGCATCTGCCGCACCGGCGGCGGCGTAGGCCGTGTTGCGCGCCTTTTCCAGACCGGCGGCATCGGCGGCCCGCTTATCCGCGTCGGCGTAGCCGGCGGCAGCGAGAAATGCCCGGTGCGCCGCCGTCCAGTCGAGCGCGGCCATGGCCCGCGTTCCCTCACGGTAGTGCGTGAGCCGCGTCTGCTGATCCCACCACTGCCACGAGGCAAACCCGGTCACGGCCAGCACCAGCAGCACGCCCAGCACCACCTCCCAGCGCGGCATCTGGCTCGCCGGGCGGGCGGGCGCGGGGTCCAAATCCTCGATGGGCGCGAACGGGCCGATGGCGGGCGGCTCGGGCACAGACACAACCTCCAGGTGCAAAGGGTATCGCTCGCGGGCCACGGGCATGCGGAGGGCCGGGGTCCATCCATAGGATAGCACATCCGGCCGCCGGGATGCGACTCGTAGTTTCCGGCAGGGTTGGCCCGATCGCCCGGCACAGCAGGAGGTAAGCCCCGCCACGCGGGGAGGGCTAGCGATCCGGCGTGTCCAGCGCGCGGGCGGCAGCCTCGGCGGCTTCGGCATCGGCGGCGGTGGCCGGGGTGGCGGTGTAGCGGGTGGCGTCGTAGAGCGCGGTCAAGTCGCGCAGCGGGTCGCGGGCGGCGGGGAAGGCGCCCTGCAACGCGGGCAACACCTCGTCGGCGGTCTGGGCCGGGGTGCGGGTGACTTCGTGCGCGGCGGCGCGGGCCAGAGCGCGGCGGTAGGCCCGGCGCACGCGCACGGTGTAGCGGTAGGCGGGGTTACCGGCGAGATCGCGCAGCGAGTCGGCCTCCGGGCCGGGCGCGGGGCGGGCGCGTTGCAACGACCCCAGCAGCGCGCCCCAGTTGAACAGCGACTCGCGCTCGCCCCCACCCAGGCTGTGGCGCCGGCGTTGCGCACTACCCAGCACGGCGCGAGCGGCCCACAGGGCCAGGATCAGCAGCACGATGATGCCGATCACCGCGAACAGGGTGGTATCGGCCGGGGGGCCGCCGGGCGCCTGTTCGCGCAGCCGGTCGATCAGGTTGCCGCCGGTGGGGCCGGGCGTCGGCGTCGGCGTGGCCGGGGCGCGCGGCAGGCCGCGCAGGAAGCCGAAGAAGAACTCCAGCAGCGAACTGATGATGAGAGTCAGCGCCGCGAGGATGCCCACGACGACCACGCCGATCCACTGCACCAGGGTCCAGAGCGGGCCGAACAGGGCATCGGCCACGTCGCGGGCGAACAACCCGGCCACCAGCATGCCTGCGGCCAGGATCGCCGCGATGAGGCCCAGCGAGAACACAAACCAGCGCGTGCCGAGGTGCTGGCGGCTGCGCGCTCCCTCCATGCGCGAGCGAGCCAGCGCGAACGCCCACAACGCCGTCAGGAACACCAGGAACAGGTCGCGGGTGAACACCGGCTGCATGAACCGGGCGGCGGCCACCCAGGTGATCAGGGCGTAGGCGACGTAGGCGACGACGATGCGCTCGAAGCGGGTGTAGATGGCGCCGAGCGCGGGCGCATCGCCGCGCAATGAGCGCCACCAGATGTAGCCGCCCAGCAACACGAGCGCGATCAGCTTCAGCCCGGTCACGGAAAAGTGCTGGAGATCGCGCACCAGCGCATCCCACCCGGCGCCGGGCGCGGCGTAAAACTCGACCCAGACGAGGGCGGCCAGGCTGCCCAGCCCGGCCAGCGCGGTCACGGCAGTGTAGACAGTAGCACTCGCGCGCCGCTGCTCCAGCAGCCAGACCACGCCGCGGGCCAATACGGCTAGAGCAACCAGCGGCCAGAGCGCCGCCCGCGCCGTCCCATCGCTGCCCGGCCCGGCGATGAGCGCCAGCAGCGGGTGCAGGGCCAGCACGTCGAGCAGCGTCACGGCCAGCCCGATCAGCTCGGCCTCGCGGTCGATGCCGGCCACGGCGCGCGGCGGGCCGGTCAGCCCGGCCCCGGCGGCGCGGCTCATGGGGCCACCTCCGCGGGCGTGGCGGCCCCGGCGGGCTGTGAGTCGGGTGCGGGCGCGTCGTCGTCAAACAGGGTGCGCAGGCTGGGCAGCGGGGGCGGGCGCAGGTAGGGCGCATCGGCGGGCGGCGGCAGGTGGTAAAGCAGCAGGCCGGGCAGCGGCTCCGGCGGGGCGTCGGTCAGCGCGCAGACCACCACGCGCAGGCCGCGTTCGCGCAGGCGCAGCAGCGCGCCGCGCACGGCATCG
>CBJNAR010000346.1:0-5069 GCA_966434075.1 uncultured bacterium | reverse complement strand
TCTGGTTCGATCCCCCCACGCCGGCGAACTACATCTATGTGGTGCGCCAACTGTTCGACGGCACCCTGGAAATCGTCAACCCGCAACGGCGGGAACGCGCCGGAACCTTCGACAGCTACTTGGACGCCAATATTGAGTTGATTGGCAACAAATGCGTTCGTATCGAGGGTCGGATCTGCCGGGGGGAGGTGGAGGAGAAGGCTACGTCGTGCCCACTCCGACCGGGGCCGGATCGCGAGTGGGCGGAAGTCTCCTGGGCGGAAGTCTGGTTCGACTCCTCGGACCCGGCGAACTACCTGTATATCTTGCGCCAGTTGGTCAACAGTACCTACGAAATCGTAGATCCCCAGCGCGGGCGCATCGGCGGTACTTTCCCGACCTATGAGGACGCCAATATCGAGCTGGTCGATGATGAATGTGTCCGCGCCGAGGGCCGGAGCTTCAATGAGGAAGACGTGTAGGTAGTCGGCGCGGAATCTCGGGCATATATCTTCCACCATATACAAGCGTGAGGGCGAGATGCCAAATATCAGGAGCGCAGCCCCAATCAATGGCTTTATAGTCATGCGGAAGCCCGAATTAAATCGAGATCAAATCGGACGTGGCGCTTTCTCCACGAAGGCACCGTGCCTGGGTGCCATATGCTATGGCGGCATTGATCGAATGCCCTGGTTTGATATTGATGAACATCAGTACGCGAATGCGCTCCCGGAGCTAATTCTGCACGCGAGGCAATTCATCCGTCTGGACAACGACGACCTCTCCGGCATAGAGGTGTGCAGAGATCTTGATACGGCTATGATGTTGTTGCACTATAGCAATCGCAGCAACAACGCAAACGAACTCATCGCCGTTCGTTCGGATGCGCTCACGGCGCTCAAGGGAGAAGTCGTGCTCGACGCGTCACAGGTTGAATGGCTGGGGTATGACGTGGTCGCATTGGGTCAGCAGTCATTGCTACACGATGGGCTGTTTGCCATGCCCACGGCTTTCCCTGGCTGGCAAGAACAGATCAATCCCTATGGTCTGCTTCCCGCACACGGTCTCGTGGAACCCTATATAGCAGCATATCAGGCCGCTGCGCGGGCGGGTCAGGTGGAAGATATTGCAGACATTGCAGAGGAACTGGCAAGCGCCGGCTATACGGTTGCCGCTGTCCAGATTGGGCGGGTTCTGACGAAGGAGTAAGCCGCAGGGCACTACCGCACTGTTGCGCAGTGACAAAAAGCAGCCAAAAAGATCGAGGTAACAACATGGCAGAGCAAGACCCCCTACCTCAGACAAGTAGCTGGTATGTTGCGACATTGGTAATTTGCAGTAGAGTGGAACACGAACCGAACAGGTTACGGACATGCGACGAACAGATCCGGCTTCTATGCGCTTCTGACGGCGAGACGGCCTATGAAAAGGCGATGCAGCTAGGGAAGGCGGAAGAAGTCAGTTATCAAAATACTTACGGGCAGACAGTACACTGGGAGTTCGTGGGATTGGTAGACCTGGAGGAGCTATCCATCGATGCGATAGAAGATGGTGTCGAGATAAAGAGCCGGCTCTTTAGAAGCAAGAATCCCACCCATTTAGCACGGTCCAAGGACGAGCTAACCATCTTTCGATGGGAACGGGAACGACGCCAGAGAGAGCAAATACCCTCATTCATTAGCAAGTAACAATAAGAGGCCGTAATATGACAGATGTTCTGACGACTCATTTTGTGGATGGTAGTGACGTTGAGATTCGTATCCTTCTAGGTACATGTTTAGCGTTAGTCCGTGTGGGGTAGGCACTTGCCCCGCCAACCTGTAATTTGGTACGATTGTTCTCGTATGACTACCAATCCGCCGCCCCGTGAAGATCCGCGCGACCGCCAACTTGCGGCGTTGACCGCGCAGGTGGCTGCTCTACAGGCGCAGGTGGCCGCCTTGCAGCAGGAAAACGCCGCCTTGCGCGAGCACTTGACCGCCGCCGAGCGCGCCGGCAAGCGGCAAGCCACCCCCTTTGCCCGCCGGGAGCGTACCGCTACCCCCAAAAAGCCGGGCCGCAAACGTGGTCAGGGCCGCTTCGCCCGCCGGGCCACACCACCCCAGGTCCATGTCGAACAGCACGTGCCCTTGGCCGCCTGCCCCCACTGTGCCGGGGCGGTGCGCGACCGCGCCACCCACGAGCACTTCCAACTCGAGATCCCCCCGGTAGTGCCGGTCGTCACACGCTTCGTCACCGAGAGTGGGTACTGCCCGGTGTGCGCTCAGCGCGTGCACTCCACCCACCCGGAGCAGATCTCGACGGCCACGGGCGCCGCCGGGGTCGTGCTCGGCCCGCGCATCAAGGCGTTCGCCGCCGATTTGCACCATCGCCTGGGCCTGTCCTACGGCAAAATCGCCGATTTGTTGCAAGAGGTCTTCAACCTGCCAGTGACGCGCGGGGGCCTGTGTCAGGCCGATGCCCACCTGGCGCAGTTGGCGGAGCAGGTGTATGCCGAACTGGTGGCGGCGGTGCAAGCCAGTGCCGTGGTGCATGTCGATGAAACCGGTTGGCGCATTGGGGGACTGGCGGCGTGGTTGTGGGTGTTCACCAATGAGCAGCTGACGGTCTATACGATTGAAGCGAGTCGGGGGCACGAAGTCGTGCTCACCATTCTGGGGCGGGAGTTCCGCGGGGTGCTGGTCGCGGATTGTTTCCGGGCCTATGATGCAGCGGCCCTCGACAGTTGGTTGCATCAGAAGTGTGTGGCCCATTTGTTGCGCGAGTTGCGCGAACTGGCCCAGACCAAGCAGGGGGCGGTGCAAGCTTGGGCGCTGGAGTTGATGACCCTGCTGCGCGACGCGCTGGCGCTGAAGGCCGTGGCGGTCGATCTGCGGGCGCCGGCCTATGAAGCGGCGGCGACGGCCCTGGAAGAACGGCTGGACCGGCTGATTGCCGGGGCGGTGCGCAGCCGGGATGCGGATCGCGCGCGCTTGGGGCGGCGCTTGGCGCGGCATCGGGTGGAGATCCTGCGGTTCTTGTACCTGGAAGAAGTGGACGCCACCAACAACGCGGCGGAGCGGGGCTTGCGCCCGGCGGTGGTGACGCGCAAAACCGGGGGCTGTAACCGCACGGCGAGTGGAGCGGCGGCGCACGCCATTCTGATGAGCGTGCTGGCGACGTGTCGCCAGCGCGGGATGAAGATCTTGGACTATTTGATCGCGTTGCAACAAAGCGGGGCTACGCCGCCGTCGCTGGTGCTTGCCTAACCGGCCACTCGGTCTTGGACGCTAAACATGTACCCTTCTAGATCAAGGCCGCATTGTGCTAACAGCCTTTGACGAGGCCAGTCGCCGGCGATATACTCTGGCGTTTGTGCGGTGTACCGCTTTTAGCATGAACTACTCCTCCACTGAACCCGATCTTAATGACCTCACAGAGGGCATCTGGGAATTAGAACGCTTAGATCAGGAGATAAGGGTCTTCCAAATTCATTTCGTGGACGAATCTGTGCTCGAAATTCGCTGCAAGGATTTTTCCATCACTACTGTGTAGAAGGGATATTGGTTCAACGGACGTGAGTGAGTTGGCAAAGAAATTGTTGTCTGTATGCAGTGACAAAGAGGTCCAGCTTCCGGTAATCAGTGAAGAAGTAATGCGGCTGATCTTGTTGTTGGGATCAGAAACGCCTGACAACCTTAACTGCTATTCTCACGTTGAATATGGAATTGTGCCCAATGAAAACGACGCCGGGAATTCAGGGGACAGTAGTTCCACTAAACTTACTTATGGCTTGAAAATTAAGGGTAAAGATATAAGTCTGTCCGATATCATGAATGCTGTTGAGGATATGGGTGTGCCAGCAGAAGTAGCAGCGGTATTTCCAACGATTACGGAACATGAATGGAATGCAGCCACCCGAATGATAACGATGATTTTATTATCTATAGAATGCACAAGATAGGCATCTAGGCCAGGGCCAACGAGGGCTTCCTCAACCCGCTGCGCTACGCCGGGGAGTACCTGGACAGCGAATCGGGCTGCTACTACCTGCGCGCCCGCTACTATGACCCCAGTACCCAACAGTTCCTGACCCGCGACCCCCTGGTCGCCGCCACCGAACAGGCGTATACTTACGCCAACGGCAGCCCGCTCAATGCAACTGATCCTACCGGACTCGATACACTGCCTATCTGGATTATCGAAATCATCAGTGGCGGTCTCCTCGGTGGGGGAGCTGGCCTGAGCGGTGCGACTTACTATCAAAATAAGCCAACCAGCGGTGGCTCTGCGCGTCTGGGTCGTCCCAAAAAGGGAGTCCCTTACAACTGGGTTCGTAGTTTCCATCTGGATTGGGATCCCACGCACGGAGCGCACTTCAACGCGGATTTTGGGTTCCTTGCGCGGTTCAATCATCAACCTATCCCGCCCTGGCTTGGTAGATTAGGCACGACCCGTGCTTTACGCAACCTTGGTCGTAGTCTTGGCCTGCTGAGTTTAGCCTTTGACGCCTTTGATATTGCAACCGCAGGTCCATGCCACTACAGAAGGGCAATTGGTGGCGCAATCGGCGGTGGAATAGGATCGCTCATCTTTGCCACTGCAGGCTCTATGGCCCTTCCAGGGATAGGCACAGCAATTGGCGGCTTCATCGGAGGTGCTTTGGGTGGTGCCGTTGGTGAATGGGTGGGAAGTAGCTATGATCCCAGCTAATAACGAAAGGACTGCCCGATGGTAACAGCATATGTCCGCCCGCAGGGGGTAATTTGCTACAAGCAGCTAGTCTTTGCCACTTCCACAGTACGGAGTGAGATCGCGGGAGAACTGCTTGCCACCGACCTTGAATGGTATTGGGAAAGCGGTCGGCGTAATGCTGCACGGGAAACCTACGATAACCCGGCGCTCCCTGACGTGCGATCCATAACGCAGTTAACGGATCGCACCGTGCCATTGTTTCTGGCCGATCTAACGGAACGAAATGCCGATGATTATGGACGCTGGATCAACCTCTTCGGCGCCAATACCGGGAGCCGTGATATCATGTTCGACTCGGATCGGCGGGAAATGGCAGTGAGGCAATTTGCTCTGCATGAGGAGGCACCTATCCGCAT
>CBJNAR010000345.1:0-5071 GCA_966434075.1 uncultured bacterium | reverse complement strand
CTCGCGGCCCAGGCCGCGGTGGCCGCGACCGCGACCCGTTGCTGCCCGCCCGCGGCATCCCAGCCCTGCACCTGACGATCTCCCGTGAGCGCCGCAATGTATTTGCCGTCCGGACTCCAGGCCACGCCAGGGGCGATCTCCGCCGGCCCGCTCAGGTCGCGCACCACGGTTCCCCTGGCCGCATCCCAGATTGTTGCGGTGGCGTTATCGGCAGTGGTGGCGATATACAGGCCGTCGTGGCTCCACAGGGCATAATTGATCGTCGGGCCCTGCGGATTGAGCGCAAAGCGCGCCTGCCCGGTGCTCGTATCCCAGACTTTGGCTTCCCCTGTGTCGTTGATGGTTAGCACGCTATTCCCATCGGGACTCCATGTGAACTGGGTGATCGTTCCCGGCGTCCCTTGCAGGCCGGCCCGCTCGTAGCCGCGAGTAGCTTGCCAGAGCCTGACGCTCGTCTCCTGTTCGGCGCCGGCCAGAATGTGGCGCCCGTCGGGACTCCACGCGATCCGGCGCACCGCGCTGTTGTGGCCTGCCAGGGTGTAGAGTGGCAGGCCGCTGCGGGCATCCCAGACGCGGGCCGTCTGGTCCTCGCCGGCCGTCAGCACCTCCTGGCCGTCGGGGCTCCAGGCCGCGTCGGTTACGCTGTCGGTATGGCCGGTTAGCGTGGCGCGCGGCAGGCTGCTGCCCACATCCCAGATTTTCGCGGTGCGGTCGGTGCTCGTGGTGACAATCGCGAGGCCGTCGGGGCTCCAGACGGCACGGGTCACCAGGCCGGTATGGCCGCGCAAGACGGCACGCTCCTGGCCCCCGGCGGCATCCCAGATTCGGGCGGTGCCGTCCTCGCCGCCGGTGAGGATGCTCCGGCCGTCGGGGCTCCAGGCTACGCTGGTCATCAGCCCGGCCAGCGCGCCGCGTTCCTGGCCCGTCGCCGCATCCCAGATGCCCGCGATGCCGTCGGCGCGAATGAGCACGATGCGGGTGCCGTCGGGGCTCCAGGCGGCACTCGGCGGCGCATCGGTCGGCACCACCCCGCCCGCGCTGCTTTGCCGCACTCCGTTAAGACCGGGTATGCTCACCAGGGTTCGGCCGCTCGCCGCGTCCCAGATGGTCGTCGCCCCTTCCTGGCCGACCGCCAGGATGCGGGTGCCGTCGGGACTCCAGAGCACGCTTTGCACCGAGTTGTCGCCGCCGGCCAGCGCGAGGCGCTCCTGGCCGGTCGTCGCGTCGTAGATGCGCGGGTTGCCCTGGGCGTCGGGCGCGCAGATCTGCCGGCCGTCGGGGCTCCAAGCTGCCCAGCCGCCCGCCGAAGCGCCGGCCAGCGCGAATCGCTGCTGATGGCCGGCAGCATCCCAGACCCGTGTCTGCCCGTCGGTGCTGGCGGTGAGGATGCTCGCGCCGTCCGGGCTCCAGGCGAGATCGCCCACGGGGCTGCCGCTCTCGCCCGACACAGGTAAGGCGGCCAGCAAGGGCGGGTTCAACAAGCCCTGATGCAGCGCATCTTCGGCCTGCGGCACGACCGGTTCGTCCAGGCGCAGCGTGGTCGAGACGGCTTCCATCGCCAGCAGCAGGCCCACTTCCGGGTCGCGCGGGGCCTGGGCGACCGACTGGGCGGCCAATTGCTGGGCCTGGGCCACCCGGCTTTGCGCCAGGGCGATGTCGCGCGCCACAGCCGCTTGCTGCCCCCGGTCCACCGCAAACCAGGCGGCCAGGATCGCCACCACGGCGATCACGGCGAGCAAGGCAACGAAGAAGTTGCGTATTTGCTGGTTGCGCCGTTTGCGGGCGCTGCTGGCCCGGATAAAGGCGGCCTCTTGCCGGTTCAGCCGCAGCCGTTGCTTCTTTTGCAGGGCGATGACCGTTTCCAGTTGGGGATCGTCGTCCCACAGCAGTCCGCCGGCCTGGCGCGCCAGGCGCCGATCGGACGATCCCTGCGTGCGGTCCCATTCGGTCGCCTCCGCCGTGATCCGCCGTTGCAACGGCAGTATGGCGGCCTGATCGCGCGTCCAGGTCCAGAGCTGGTCCCAGCCCTGGATTAGCGCGTCATGCACCGGCTCGACGTAGGAGCCCAGCTCATCGCTCCCTTTGGTGACCAGCCGGGCCGTCGTGAATTGTTCGATCACGGTGTTGACGCGCGCGTTCTCCGCCGGATCTCCGTAGTCCAGTTCGGTCAACGGCACGCGCCGGCGGGTGCGCTGGCCTCCCTCCAGCGCCACCATGCGCAACATCACCGCCTGCAGCGTCGCCTGGCCCGCGGCGTCGAGGCGTTCATATTCGGCGTTGGCGCGCTGGCAGAGCGAGCCGACCACCCCATGCAGCGCCTGGTAGTCCTGATCGGTCAGCGAACGGTCGTCGCCGTGCCGCTCGAAGTAGCTCAGATACATCTCGCTGAGCGTGAAGGAGAGCAACGGCAAGGCGTTCGGCGTCTGGACCACTTCGTTGATCAGCTCGTCCACCAGGCTGTCGGGCTTGAAATAAATGGCATGGGCCTCGGCCGGACCTTCGATCACGCGCCGCAGATCGTCCTGGGCCATCGGCGGCACGACATAGCGCGCGCCCGGCGCAGCCCAGTGCACGGCCAGCGGCGCATCCGTCCCCGTGGTGAACTGTGGCTCAAAGTCGGAGCGCAACGTCAGCACCAGGTGCAGGTCCAGGTTCGGCGCAGCCAGCGCATCCGCAATCTGGTGGAGAAACTGGTCGCGTTCGGCATCGCTGCGGCAGAGGGTCAGGCACTCCTCAAACTGATCGATGACTAGCAGCACCGGGGTCTGGGGGTGCGCCGCGCGCCAGATCGCCAGCTTGCCCGCCAGCAAAATACCGGGCGGCGCCGTGGGTAGCACGCTGTTCAACATCTGGAGCGGCGTCGCGCCCGGCCGGATCGGGCCGAGGACTGTCCACCCGGCGGCGGCCAGGGCGGGCACCAGCCCCGCGTTGACCAGACTGGATTTGCCCGTGCCCGACGCGCCGAGTACCGCCGTGAACCCCTGGCGCTGGACCAGCACGGTCAGTTCCGCGATTTCTCGGTCCCGCCCGAAGAAGAGGTCTTTGTACCGCGCGTCGTAGGACGCCAGGCCCCGATAGGGGTTGTTCTCCGGCAGCAGCGGCGGCGCGGGCGGCAAGTGGGGATTTTTGCCGGGTACCAGAAAGATGTACTCGCCCTTGCCGTGCTTGGGCAGCGGCCACAGGCCGGGCGTTTGCGGCTTCCCTTTCTCGCCCAGGGTTTCGGCTTCGATACAGTCGCGCAGGTAGCAGTAGAGTTCCGTGGCGGTAATCACGCCGTCGCCGTCCTTCGGCATCAGGTCGGCGGCACCCTGGAGTGCGTCAAACAGCTTGAGCGCAAACGGCGAGTGATCCCCGGCGCCCCCCCGGCCGCCCAGCCCGTTGAGCACATCGAGGGCGTGTTGATCGTAGGCGGCGGATGTGAGGACTTGCCAGGCCGGGTCGTGGACAAAGCGGTCGTAGCGTTCCTGGTAGAGCGGCACGGCGCCGGCGATGACGGCGTCGCCGCGGGTCGCCGCCCAGCGGAAGGCGCCGGCAAAGCAACAATCCAGGATGAGCAGCAGATGGCGGCACGGCAGCGTGGCGAGCGCTTTCTGGACGGCCTGCATGGGCAGGAAGCTGGCCGGGTCCTGGGCCCTGGCGTCTTGCGGCAGCAGATACCCGGCCGGGCCGTCGTCGCCGTCGAGCGCGACCCCGTGGCCGGCGAAGTAGACGAGGACGCGGTCGTCGGCCCCGACGGTCTGGGGTAGCGTCTGCGTGAGCAGGGCCATCAGCGCCGTCTGGGTTGCTTCGGCGTCGACCAGGAGTTGCACATCGTCGTAGTGATGGGCGTCTTTGAGCACCCCCGCCAGGCTGCGGGCATCGCCGGCGGCGGTCTGCAGGGCGGGTAGCGGGCCGGCATATTGATCGATGCCGATGACATATGCGCGGCTATGGGCAAAACCGTCCATCGCTGTCCCCTATTGCCGTTAGGAGTCTCTACTGGCGCGTAGTACTCCGGTCCAAGGGTGCCGGTTTGAATCCCATCAAGGTATTTTGGAGTGGTGGAATGGATGTGCTGCCGGTACGGCCCCGATCTATGGCAACCGGGGAGGGCAACGGCGCGGTCTCCTGGATGCACGCCGGCTACGGCCGTATCGGCGAACGGGCATCTGTATTATAGCAGATCCGGCACAACGCAAAAAAGGACCCCCGGTCATTGTGACCAGGGGTCCCTTTTCTAGAGGACGCTGTTGCGGCCGGGGCCGCGCGGGCGTCTTAGAGGGCGCTTGCGATGGTGGAGAAGATGTTGTTGACAGCGCCGCCGAGCAGGGCCAGGATGATGATCACGACGATGGCAATCAGGACGAGAATCAGAGCGTATTCGACGAGGCCCTGGCCCTTTTTCCGCAGATCGTTGAGCTTGCGCATTGTATTCCTCCGAGTGATTGATGAAGACTGAATTCAAGGGGCCACACTAATGTGGTGTAGCGTTCACGAGGATTATTGTAGTCGATCCTCCCGGTGGATGGCTATGGCCTAATGGTCCTGTTTCATATAGGAACTTCAGTACCCATCCGGCTTCCCTGGTAGGCCGCGTAGCCCGGCCCCGAGCAGGCCGGCGGCCTTGTCAGTGGTTCGTCAGTGCGGGTGTAGTATCTTACTTGCAGAAAGCGGCCTCCATGGTCGCGGAATTGCGCTCCCGGCACCTAGCCACGCCAGGCGACAGTCCGCTGCCGCAATCGCCGGGTGGCGGAGATCTCACGGAAGGCACATCATGCAGACGATCTTGCTGGTCGAAGATAACGAACTGAACCAGGATATGCTGCGGCGCTGGCTGCAGCATTGGGGCTTCCAGGTGCTGCTGGCGGACGACGGGGCCGCGGGTTTGACCCTGGCCCGCACCGCCCATCCCGACCTGATTGTGATGGATATCAACCTGCCCGTCATGGACGGCCTGGAGGCCACCACCCGGCTCAAGGCGGTCCCCTCCACGCGCGGCATCCCGATTCTCGTTCTCACCGCGCACGCGAGCATTGACGATCGCCGGCGCAGCGAGGCCGCGGGCGCCGACGACTACGAAACCAAGCCGGTG
>CBJNAR010000344.1:0-5085 GCA_966434075.1 uncultured bacterium | reverse complement strand
GAGCCGGGTTACAACCCAGCCCCCCACACCGATCCGTCTCTGTAGGGGCCGGTTTCAAACCGGCCCGCGTCTACCTGCACCCGCATGGCCCACGCGAATGACGCCCGTAGGGGCCGGTTTCAAACCGGCCCGCGCCTGCGCCCGCCCTTGTAGGGGCCGGTTTCAAACCGGCCCGCGCTACCCACCTAGCACAGCATGTCAAGGACCATCGGGCACCCAGGCCGGTACCAAAGTCCTCTTGACGCATCGAGAGGGTCGCTGTAAGATATGATACAAGAACTGCACACGTCAACCGGGGGTGTAGTTCCACGTCGTAGCCACGACCGGCCACAAGCCGCGTCTCGTCGCAAAAAACCTCCAGCGATGCCGCCGCTGGAGGTTTTTTATTGCCCTCCGCGGCCCCCGCATCGGTGGAACGCCGCTTGCATACACCACCTCACGGAACCGGACTCTACGTTGCGCGTGATTGCAACCGGCGCGCCGTGCACCCAGCCGGAGGACAGACCTATGTCGGAAGGACCCGAAGTCCACCGCATCGCCGCCCAGCAGAACGCCGACCTGGCGGGCGCCCACCTGGTCGCGGTCGAGACCAACCTGCGCAAGGCCCGCGCCTGGATCGAGGCCCACCCCGGCGCGCTCGAAGGCCGGCGCATCGAGCGCATTACCGCCTGCGGCAAGCACATCCTCTGGTACCTGGAAGGCGATCTCTGGTTCCACTTCCACCTGCTCATGTTCGGCAAGTGGGAGTATTTCCCGCCCGATGCCGAGGTACCCTACGACCGCACCACGCGCGCCCAGATCCGTACTTCGCGCCAGTTGCTGACCCTGTGCAACGGCCAGGTCTTCGACATCGGCACCGGCGACCCCTACCGCCAGTTGCCCACCCTCGCCGCACTCGGCCCCGATATGTGCGCCGTGCCGTTCGACAAGGACGAGTTCATCCGCCGCCTGCTGCGCCCGGCCCACCGCGACCAGGAGATCGGCGTGGTCCTGCTCGACCAGACGGTTGCCAACGGCGTCGGCAACTATCTCAAGGCCGAGATCCTGTTCGAGTGCCGGCTCGATCCCTGGCGGCTCGTGGGTGCGCTCACCCCCGCCGACCTGGAGTGCCTGGCCGAGACCGTGCCGCTGATCGGGCAGCGCGCCCTGCGCCGCCGTGGCTGGACCGTACCCGACGACCTGCGCGAGTTGCTGGAGGGCGGCATCCTGCCGGGCGGGCGCGGCAAGCGCCATTGGGTCTTCCGGCGCACCAACCAGCCCTGCCACCGCTGCGGCACAAAGATCCGCCAGAAGCGCCAGGGGCCGGGCGAGGGTCGCTGGACCTTCTGGTGCGAGACCTGCCAGCCCGCCGCGCCGGCCCACGCCCTGCCGCGGCCCAGCGCCGCCCCCGCGGCCTGATCCCATGCCCACCGTGCGCCTCCCCGGCCTGGTCGACGTGCATGTCCACCTGCGCGAACCGGGCAGCGAGCAGAAGGAAGACTTTGCCCACGGCACCCGCGCGGCCCTGGCCGGCGGCATCACCACCGTGCTCGATATGCCCAACAACCCCGGCGCCCCGACGATTACCCCCGCCGCCCTGGCCGGCAAAGCCCGGCGCGCCGCCGCGGGCACCTGCTGCGACATCGGCTTTCACTACGGCGCCACGCCCGACAACCTCGACACCTATCCCGCGGTCGAGGCCCAGGTCTTCGGCCTCAAGCTCTATCTCGACCACACCACCGGCATGCTGCTGGTCGAGCGCCTGGAGTCGATGCTGGCGATCTTTGCCGCCTGGCCCGCCGAGAAGCCGCTGCTGGTCCACGCCGAGGAACGCACCGTCGCCGCCGTGCTGGGCCTGCTGGCCGTCCACCCGCGCCGCGTGCACTTCTGCCACGTCAGCCTGAGCGCCGAGATCGAGCTGATTCGTGGGGCCAAGGCGCGCGGTCTCGCCGTCACCTGCGAGGTGGCCCCGCACCACCTCTTCCTGAGCGACGCCGACCTGCCGCGGCTTGGCCCCTATGGCCTGATGAAGCCGCCCCTGCGCACGGGGGCCGACGTGGACGCGCTCTGGGCCAACCTGGACGCCGTGGACATGATCGCCAGCGACCACGCGCCGCACACGCGCGCCGAGAAAGAGGGCGCCACCCCGGCCTACGGCGTGCCTGGCCTGCAAACCGCGCTGCCGCTCATGCTCACCGCCGTCGCCGCCGGGCGCCTCACGCTGGATCGCCTGGTCGAACTCATGGCGACCACGCCGCGCCGTGTCTTCGGCCTGCCCGCCCCGCCGGATACCTACGTCGAGGTCGATCCCGCCGCCCGCTGGACCATCGCCGACGCCGGGCAGTATACCAAGTGCGGCTGGACGCCCTTCGCCGGGATGCCGGTCCAGGGCCAGGTGCGCCGCGTCGTCCTGCGCGGCGCCGAGGTCGTCCGCGACGGCCAGGTGCTGGCCGCCCCCGGCAGCGGGCGCGTATTATTTCCCGGCGATCCCGGACGGTAACGCCCTACCGCCCGCGGTCGAGCACGGCGGCGAGCAGCGCCATGCGGATATACATCCCGTTCTCCACCTGGCGGAAGTAGTACGCGCGCGTGTCCTGGTCGATGTCCACCGGGATCTCGGTCACGCGCGGCAGCGGGTGCATCAGAATCATGTCGGGCTTGGCGAGCCGCATGATCATCTCGTCGATGACGTAGTTCGCGCTGGCGCGCGCATACTCGCGGGCGGCGTGGATCTCGGCCACCGGGCGCAGTGCCGCCTGGGTCTCGGCGTCGAGGTGCTCGTAGCGCCCGCCAAAGGCCCGCGCCGCCAGTTCTTCGAGGTGCTGGCTGACGAAGCGCTCCTTCTGCACCCGCGTCACATACAGCACGTCGAGATTGGGCATCGCGCTCAGCAGGTCTTCGGTCTCGCGCACCTCGATGCCCCGCGAGCGCGCGAATTGCACGTATTCAGCGGGCATCGCCAGCGTCGCGGGCGCGATGCAGACCAGCCGCACCTTGGCGCCGCCGATCGCCAGCAACTTGATCAGCGAGTGGACCGTGCGCCCGTTGCGCAGGTCGCCGGTGAAGCCGATGGTCAGGTCGTCGAGGCGCGCGCCGAAGCGGTCCTTGATCGTGTACAGGTCCAGCAGCGCCTGCGTGGGGTGCTCGCCGATGCCGTCGCCCGCGTTGATGATCGGCACGCGGCGGCCCGTGGTGTGGCTCAGGTCGTCGGATGCCTCCGCCGCCTCGCGCGCCGCGCCCTGCACCGGGTGGCGCAGCACAATCGCGTCGGCGTAGCAGCCGATCGTCTTGACGGTATCGTGCAGGCTCTCGCCCTTCGTCACCGACGAATAGTGCACTCCCCCCGCCGTGGTGATGATGCGCCCGCCCAGCCGCGCCACTGCCGCCTGGAACGACAGGTCGGTGCGCGTGCTCGGCTCGTAGAACAGGTTGGCGACGATCAAGCCCTCCAGCGGCGTGCTGCGCTGCCCGGACGCCACCAGCGTGGCGAACGACTTGGCCTGGGCGAACAACGGCTGCAACAGGGCCGGGGTAAACTGCTCCACGCTGAGGATGTGCTGCCCGCGCAGCAGCCGCAACTGTTCCGCGCCGCGCTCCGATAGCGATACTGTCACGCTTGTCTCCTATGTTGTTGCCGGGGGGGCCCTACCAGATCTCCCAGTCCTCCGCCGACCCGAGGACGGAAGCGATGCCGCCGTGGTACACGCCGTAGCGCCCGCGAAAATAGAGCAGGGGCACAGCGTCCCCAGCCCCCGCCGCCACGATCTCCCCCAGGATAATCACATGGTCGCCGCCTTCGTAGATGCGGAACACGCGGCACTCGGCGTAGGCCAGCGCGCCGTCCAGCAGCGGCGTGCCCGTCTCCCCCGCCCGCCAGGCCACGCCGGCGAACTTATCTGGCTGTCGCGACGCGAACCGCTGCGCCAGCTCGCGCTGCGCCTCGGTCAGGATGTTCACGGTGAAAACGTCGCGGTTCTGGATGGCGGCCAGCGTCGCCGAATTCGCGCTCACGCAGATGAGTAGCAACCGGGGCTCCAGCGACAGGGACGACATGCCGCTCACGGTAAAGCCGCGCGGCTGTCCGTCCGGCTCCAGCGTCGTGACAATCGTAACCCCGCTTGCAAACGACCCCATCACGCGGCGGAACAAATCGACATCTATCGGCATATCTCGTCCTGGTATCAGTAACCTAGCACTCCTAAATTGTCACTCTGAGCGCAGCGAAGAGTCTCGTCTCGGTGATCGAAGACGGAGATGCTTCACTGCGTTCAGCATGACAGAGCGTTGTGTCAATTTCAGACCCGTCGCCGGCCCTCGCCGGTATGCAAAAGGCGCCCCGCGCTGTCAACCGGCACCAGCGCCCGCGGCGGCAACGCGGCGGCGATCCAGCCGCCGCCGATCTGCGCCGCGGTGCCTGCCAGCACGAAGCCGCCCACCATCTCGCTCGGCACGTGGCCCATGGGGAACACGGCCAGCGCCCCAAACAGCCCGGCCAGCGCGAAACACACGCCCCGCAGCATCCCCACCAGGCCGGCATCTGGTCCCGGCAGCGCGGCCAGGACGCGCGCCAGCAGCAGGCAGAGCAGCGCGCCCACCGTCGTGTGGCCGCTGGGAAAGTTATTGGCGTACCAGGGCACGTCCCAGCCGCGGCCCGCGTGCTTGAGCGCCCAGACCACGCCCTCAGCGCCGATCACCAGCGCGCCCAGCCGGGCCAGCAACCCCAGGTGACCGCGCAGCAGCCCGCCCAGCACCCCCGCCAGCACGAGCATCTCCCCCGCCAGCAGCCATTTGATCAGCGTGCCGCTGCCGGGTGGGCGGTGGCGCAGCGTCCAGGCATGGACCGGCCCATCCAGGCCGCGCAGCGCCCCCGCGCCCACCAGCCCCCATAACACCAGCAGCAGCGCGAGTCCGGTGGCGACGGCTAGCGCGGGCCGCCGGGCCACAGTTCCACCCGGTTGCGCAGCGTGCCCACGCCCTCGACTTCGGCCTCCACCAGATCGCCGGGCTGCAGGTAGATGGGCGGCTTGCGGAAATGCCCCACGCCGCTCGGCGTCCCCGTGGCGATGAGGTCGCCCGGCTCCAGCGTCATGCCGCGCGACAGCCACT
>CBJNAR010000343.1:0-5087 GCA_966434075.1 uncultured bacterium | reverse complement strand
GGCACCACAAACTTGGCTTCCGTCTCCATCGCCGCTACCTCCTTTTGGCTCCCTGGCCTACCCTCTGAGCAAGTTTGGTTCCAACCGCCGCGCCTGGCGCGCAGCCGTTTACTACGAGTTCACCGCGAAGAAACGAAGGCAACGAAGAGTTTTCGGGTTTGGATATTTGTATAGAGGCAGGGTCCTCATTCCAGAAACTCTTAGAATCCTTCGTTGCCTTCGTTTCTTCGCGGTGAAAAAACCGGCGGGCTACTCCTGCGGGTCGACGCGGCCGTACTTGGTGAGATATTTGCGATATTTCTTGGGCAGGGCGCTCAGCGGGAAGACCACCTCGGGGTCGCTGGCGGCGCGGGCGGCCAGGGTGCCCTGCACGTCATAGGCCACGGCGTCGGCGGCGGGCGCGGCGCGGGTGTAGCTGCCGTCGGGGTTGAGCACGCGCGCCTTGGCCGTGTCGCGCAGGTAGGCTTCCAGCACATCGGCCAGGATCGTCGCGCGCATCTGCTCGTCCTCGATGGGGAACAGCGTCTCGACCCGGTGGTCCAGGTTGCGCGTCATGAGGTCGGCGCTGCCCATGAACAGTTCTTCCTTGCCCGCGTTGTGGAAGTAGTAGAGCCGGCTGTGCTCCAGGAAGCGGCCCACGATGCTGACCACGCGGATGTTCTCGCTGAGGCCGCGCACGCCGGGCCGCAGGCAGCAGACGCCGCGCACGATCAGGTCGATCTTCACGCCCTGCTGCGACGCGCGATAGAGCGCCTCGATGAAGGCCGGGTCCACCAGGCTGTTCATCTTGAAGATGAGCCGGGCCGGGGCGCCCTCGCGCGCGCGCTGGATCTCGCGCTCGATCAGCGCCAGCAGCCCGCTGCGCATGGTCACCGGGGCCACCAGCAGTTTGCGATAGCGCGTCTGCTTCGAGTAGCCGGTCAGGAAGTTGAACAGTTCGGAGACATCGGCGCCGAAGTCGGGCCGGCAGGTCAGCAGGCCCATGTCGGTGTAGGCGCGCGCCGTGCCCGCGTTGTAGTTGCCCGTGCCCAGGTGCACATAGCGGCGGATGCCGTCGCCCTCCTTGCGCACCACCAGGGCGACCTTGCAGTGGGTCTTCAGCCCGATCAGGCCGTAGGTGACGTGGACGCCCGCCTGCTCCAGTTGCCGCGCCCACTCGATGTTGTTCTCCTCGTCGAAGCGGGCTTTCAACTCGACCAGCACGGCCACCTGCTTGCCCGCCTCCGCCGCCTTGAGCAGCGCCCCAACGATGGGCGAATGGCTGCCCACCCGGTACAGCGTCTGCTTGATCGCCAGCACGTTCGGGTCGGTGGCCGCGGTGCGGATAAAGTCGACCACCGGGTTGAACGAGTCGAAGGGGTGATGCAGCAGGATGTCGCCCTGCTGGATGGCATAGAAGATGTCGGACCCCGGATGCAGCACGGGCGGGATGCGCGGGGTGAACGGCGGGTCCTTGAGGTCGGGCCGGTTGAGCCGGGTCAGTTCGGCCAGGTCGCTGAGGCCCAGCGGGCCGGGCAGCGTGTAGATGTCGGCCTCGGTCAGTTCCAGGTTCTCGGCCAGCAGGGCGCGGATCTGCGGCGGCATGTCGGGCAGCACCAGCAGCGCCACGGTGGACCCAAAGCGCCGCCGCGACAGGCTCCTTTCGACGGTCACCAGCAGGTCGTCGGCCTCCAGCTCCTGGATCTCCAGGTCGGCGTCGCGGATGACGCGGAAGGGGTGGATTTCAAGCAGGTGCATCTGCGGGAAGAGGGCGTCGAGGTTGGCGGCCAGCAACTGGTCGAGCCAGACGTAGACGGCGGGCTGGCCGCGCCCGTCGAGGCCGTCGTTGCTGGGCAGCGGCACCAGGCGCGGCAGCACGCTGGGCACCTTGACCCGCGCGAAATAGCGCCGCCCCTCCGGGTCCTCCAGTTCCACGGCCAGGTTCAGGCTCAGGTTGGAGATGTGCGGGAACGGGTGGCCGGTGTCCACGGCCAGCGGCGTCGTGACCGGGAAGACCATGCGCTCGAAATAGTCGCACAGGGCCTCGCGCTGCTCCGGCGCCAGGTCGGCGTACTCGGCGATGACGATGCCCGCCTCGGCCAGCGCGGGGCGCAGCCGGCTCTCGAACAGGTCATGCATCACCGGGATCAGCCGGATGAGCGCCTCGCGGATGGCGGCCAGTTCCTCGGCGGGGGTCATGCCGTCGGGGCTTTTCTCGATCACCCCGGCCTGGACCTGCTCGCGGATGCCCGACACGCGCACCATGAAGAACTCATCCAGGTTGGCCTGGACGATGGCGAACAGCTTGACACGCTCCAGCAGGGGGTTGCGCTCGTCGGCGACCTCGTCCAGCAGGCGCTTCTGGTACTCGATCAGGCTCAACTCGCGGTTGATGTAGGTCCGCGCGTCGAGGACCGGCTGCTGAAAGACGAGGGCGGGCGCGGACTGCTCGGTCTTGATCTCCTCTACGGCCATCGTAGCTCACCTCTTTCGTTCAGCCCGGCGCGCGCCAGGTGCAAGATCGCGCCCTCGCGCACGCCGCCCGGCACCACCCACAGCGGTGGGGCGTGGTAGCC
Source organism: uncultured bacterium (assembly GCA_966434075.1). Lineage (GTDB taxonomy): Bacteria > Chloroflexota > Chloroflexia > QHBQ01 > JAICKM01 > JAICKM01. The sequence goes on along the minus strand of CBJNAR010000343.1, from coordinate 2,532 downwards.
GCGCCAGACCTCGCGCCAGGCCAGCAGGGCCGGGAGGAACATCCGCGCCCGGTCCACGGGCAGATCAGCCTCAGCCGCCAGCCGCGCGGCGGGCAGGTCGCGCATCCAGGCCAGGGCCGCTGCCGGCGCATCGGCGGGCAGGGGCCGCCCGGCATCCCAGCCCCGCACCGCGGCCAGCCGGCGCAGGGTGCCGCCCGTGCCCAGCAGCGCTGTTATATCTTGATTACGTAGCGGCAGCGCGGGCGGGATCACCGCGGCGAGGTGGGCGGCCAGCCGGGCCGCGTCCCCGGCCTCTGGGGGATCATCCGGCAGAAACCGGGCCACCAGGCGCGCCGCCCCCAGCGGCAACGACACGCCGCCCCGGATCGCCTCGCCCTCGCCCACCACGACCTGCAGGCTGCCCCCGCCGATGTCGACCACGGCGCGCAGGCCCGCGCCCGGCACCCCCGCCGTTGCCCCGCGATAGCCCAGCGCGGCCTCGGCTTCCGGCGGCAGCAGGTGCACCGGCAGCCCGGTCGCCGCCGTGACGGCGGCCAGCACGGCGTCGCGGTTCGCTGCGGCGCGCATGGCCTCGGTGGCGAAGCAGTAGAGCCCCGCCGCGCCCGCCGCCCGCGCCGCCGCCTGGAACCCGCGCAGCGTGGCGACCAACTCGTCCACCTTGGCCGGGCCGATGGCCCCGTCGCGATCGACCTCGCCGCCCAGGCGCAGATTGGCCGTCTGATCGACCAGCGGCGCCAGGGCGTCCCCGGCCACGCGGGCCACCAGCAGGTGCACCGTGTTGCTGCCGATATCGGCCACCGCCCAGGTCCGGCTCACACTTGCCCTCCCGCCGCGCCCAGCGGCCCCGGCGCGCGCCGCTGTGTCCGGTTCATCATATCACACGTGGCGCGTGCCGCGCTAGACGCGGCGCCCGCCCGCTGGTCTGGGCGCGGTGCGCGGGTTCTGCCTTACCGGCGCGGCACAATTATGGTCGCCTATTTGCTGATGTTGAAAATTGGCACTTGACTTTCCGGCGTGCCGGTGCTAGAATATACTCTATGCAAATCTCCTCGTAGTTGGGTCCTCTTTTCCATCGCCCCGGCGGGAGGCGATTATATGCGCTGTAATCCGTACCAAGGAGGCGCAACATGGTCCATCACTCCTAACCGCAAGCCGTAGCCATTCTACCAATCTAACTCCACCTACCGTTCGCCCGGCCTGCCCTCCTGGCAGCGCCCGCCTGGGGGCGCCGTGTCCCCTGGCGCCCGCCTGCCGGCCGGGAAGTCTCGTTAGCGGCCCACTAAAGGAGCACCACGATGTTTGCGCATACCACCATGGGGTCCATCAACTGGGGCGCGTTCGCTCGGGGCCTGGCTGTGTTCAGTATCGGTTTGAGTCTGATGGGCGTGCTGACCGTGCCCGCGGCCACGCTCCCGGATCGCGCCCTGCCGCCGGACCCGGTCCAGAGCCGCGCCGCCCCGGACGGCAGTTTCCAGCAGAGTGCCCTGCCGCAACCGATCCCGACCGAGCCGGTAGGCACCATTTTCCACGCCGCCGGTCCCGCTGAAGGCGGCGGATTCTCCGCGTATCTCGACGGCAACATCACCACCGTCGCCCTGCAGGTCCGGCGCTTCAACGGCGCTGCCGAGGCGCATCCCCTGCGGCAGACGGTGTTGTTTTACGTCAGCTACAGCGACTTAACCCACACCTACAATTGCGCCTACGGGCCGATCCCCGACGGGGATCTGATCGGCAGCGGGGCCGGGCCCCTCCACCTCAAGACGGACACCAGCGCGAACAAGGAGCCCGATTTCTATCGCTGCGGCGCCGGTGGCCGGATCGACGTGCTGTTGCAGGGCGACCAGATGATGCAGCACCGGGCCAGTGGCGACGACGAAATGGCCTACGGCAATCTCGTGTACCGCAGCAGCCAGCAGGCCACCGAATGGTCCGCGCTGGTCAGCGGCAGCGTGTACGGCATGCCACTGCCCGTCACCGAAGGCACGCTCACGCACGCGCACCACGTGGATCTCACCATCGAGCGCACCTTCTGCCCGCCGCCCTGCCAGTAGGGCGGGCGTCCGGCGGCGCCTACCCACTAGCATCCGCAAACCCCTTCCGGTGAGATGAGCACCGGAAGGGGTTCCCTTATGGTACGAAGAGTCTCGTCTCGTTTGGGTACAAGACGGAGATTCTTCGCTGCGCTCAGAATGTCAACGGGGGCTTGTCACTCTGAGCGCAGCGAAGAGTCTCGTCTCCTGGGCTACAAGACCGAGATTCTTCGCTGCGCTCCCTAGACAAATACCGCTGGGAACAGTGCTCAGTCCAACGCGCCCAGCGTGAGATCGATCGGCGTGTCGAGGAAGGCGGCGAGGCGGGCGGCTTCGGCGGCGACTTGCGTCTCCTGGGCGGAGGTGAGCGGGGCGAGGGGTTCCATGCGCACGGCGAGGCGCTTGCCGCGCGGGCGGCGCTCCCAGAGGCCGGACACCACGCCATCGCTCAGCAGCACCGGCAGGCCGGTCGCGCCCTCGAACTTGCCGCGCCCGTGGGTCG
>CBJNAR010000342.1:0-5089 GCA_966434075.1 uncultured bacterium | reverse complement strand
GTGACCAACGCCAACATCGGCGCGCGCCAGACCATCCGCGGCCGCATCAACGTCGACGCCATCCGCGACGCCTGCCGGTAAGGCCGTTCCTGGGCCGATTGGCCGCTATTAACAGAGAAAGAACCAGCAGCAAGGATGGATGATCAAAAGACCCGACGCCTGGACGACCCAACGGCTGACGATAGCTGCCCGAAATGCGGCGGGTTGATGAAAGCGGCAACGCTTGTAACTACCGGCGCCTTGGGCATAAAAGCAAAAGAGGGACGTGGCCGGCTCTGGGATGTGTCCTCGCTGGAAGCGAAAGTATGCAGCCATTGTGGTTATACCGAGTTGTATGCCACGAAGCCAGAGAAGTTGTAAGCTCGGTGCATACACGACTCTGCGATCGGCTTCCTGGGTAAAGGCATGTCCTTCAACTCGTCAGCGTGCCGGGCGCGGAATCCTGCACTGCCCCTGCCGGTGCGCGCCACGGCGCTACGGTCCTGTGTCATGCGCCTATGCCGGCTGACCGGAGAGCGCTATACCCACGCTCTGGCCCGCTACGGTGATGCTCTGGGGATCGATTTGACCAACGTTACCGAACAGGAACTTGTAACCGTATTGGCACGCATAGAAAGCGAACGAAACCAGATCCTGAGCAAGGTGCGTGCTTTTGAGCAGCAGCGGGTACAGGATAAACAGCGGGGGAATCGGCGCCTGGCGAAAGAGGATGCGGCGACCTTTCAGGCGTTGCGCGATCCCACCGGTTTAGCGCCTGATCCGGCCCGTCCTCGCGAACCGGTCCCGCGGAAAAACCGCTGGAGCGCCGAGCAGTGGCGGCGGTTTGCGGTCGCCCTGGTGGCATGGGCCGGCATTTTCTTCCTGGGGGCCATTGTCGTGCTCATGTGCCGCTTCCTGGGCATCATCCGCCCAGAGGAGCAAAGCTGGGTCATCCCGTTCGTTACCGGAGGATGCGGACTGATCCTGGGAACGATAATTCTGGTTTTTAAGGGCCGCTGAGTCCCTACTTCGGCTAGACCAAGCGCCGAAACCATCGGCAGGCGCATCGATCCGCCGATTCTTGACAGTGCCCGCGCGGCTGTGCTATAATTTTCAGGCACTTTACAATTGCATAGCATTCCAGGCTCTTATCAAGAGAGGTGGAGGGAAACGGCCCGATGAAACCCGGCAACCAGGCGACCCCGCCCAGGTGCCAATTCCGACGGAGCAATCTGTGAGATAAGGGAGTGGTTGGAATCTACCGTGTTAGCATCCTGCCCCTCGTCTTAGAGGGGCCTTTTTTATGCCCGCGGCATTACCTGGTAGGTGGGTGATCCGGCGGCAGGGTAGCTTGGTGGGCCGGGGATGGCCCTAGTGATCGTCGGTGCCCGCAAGGGCAGTAGGTAATTAGGTAGGTGAAACATGACGGAATCTGCGTATCTGGCGGCTTTACGTGATCGGGTATTGGTGTTTGACGGCGCGATGGGCACCTCGGTGCAGCGCTATGATCTGGATGCCGAGGCTTTCGGCGGCTGCATGGGCTGCAACGATTATCTGCCGATGACCCGGCCCGAGGTCATCGAGGAAATCCATGCCTCTTTCATGGAAGTGGGCTGCGATGTGCTGGAGACGGACACCTTCGGCGGCAACCGGCTCAAGCTGGACGAGTACGGGCTGGGCGCGCGCACCCATGAGATCAACTTCGGCGCGGCGCAACTGGCCCGCCGTGTGGCCGACCGCTACAGCACGCCCGACAAGCCGCGCTTCGTGGCCGGGTCCATCGGCCCCACCGGCATGTTGCCCTCGTCCGACGACCCGACGCTGAGCAATATCACGTTCGACCAACTGGTCGAGATCTTCTATGAGCAGAGCAAGGCCCTGGTCGAGGGTGGCGTGGACCTGCTGATCATCGAGACCACGCAGGACATCCTCGAACTGAAGGCGGCGATCATCGGCGCCAACCGCTACTTCAAGGACAGCGGGCGCCGGGTGCCGATCCAGGCCCAGGTGACGCTGGACGTGACCGGGCGCATGTTGCTGGGCACCGACATCGCCGCCGCGCTGACCACGCTGGAGACGCTGGCCGTGGACGTGATCGGCCTGAACTGCTCGACCGGCCCCGAGCATATGCGCGAGCCGATCCGCTACCTGGCCGAGCACTGCAGCAAGCCGATCTCCTGCATCCCCAACGCGGGCCTGCCGCTGAACCAGAACGGCCAGGCGGTCTACCCGCTGGAGCCGGTGCCCATGGCCGAGACACTGGCCGAGTTCGTCAACGAGCTAGGCGTGGAGGTGGTCGGCGGCTGCTGCGGCACGACCCCCGCGCACCTGGCCGAGGTCGTCAAGCGGGTCGGCGGCAAGCAGCGGACGCCGCGCCAGGTGACGCGCACCCCCGCCATCTCCAGCGCCATGCGCTCCGTGGACCTGCACCAGGTGCCCGCCCCGCTGATCGTCGGCGAGCGGGTGAACGCGCAGGGCAGCCGCAAGGTCAAGCGCCTGCTGCTGGCGAACGATTACGACGGCATCCTGGGCGTGGCCCGCGAGCAGGTCGAGGGCGGCGCCCACGCGCTCGACGTGACGGTGGCGCTGACCGAGCGCACCGACGAAGACGCGCAGATGGTGGCCGTGATCAAGAAGTTGCGCGCGGGCGTGGAAGCGCCCATCGTCATCGACAGCACCGAGGCCAACGTCATCGAGGCCGCGCTGAAGGCCTATCCGGGCCGCCCCGTCGTCAACTCGATCAACATGGAGCGCGGGCGCGAGCGCATCGAAGCCGTGGTGCCCAACGTGGTCGAGCACGGCGCCGCCGTGGTGGTCATGCCCATCGACGAGGTGGGCATGGCGAAGACGGCGGACAAGAAGGCCGAGGTCTGCAAGCGCATCTTCGACATCTGCGTGAACGAGTACGGCCTGCCCGCCGACAGCATCATCTTCGACGTGCTGACCTTCCCGGTCACGACCGGCCAGGAAGACCTGGTCGACGCCGCCATCCAGACGCTGGAGGGCATCCGCCAGGCCAAGGCCGCCTGCCCCGGCTCGCTGTCCATCCTGGGTGTCAGCAACGTGTCGTTCGGCCTGACGCCGCACGCCCGCGCCGTGCTCAACAGCGTCTTCCTGCATCACGCGGTGCAGGCCGGGCTGGACCTGGCGATTGTCCACCCGTCGCATGTGGTGCCCTACACCGAGGTGCCCGCCGAGCAGCGCGAACTGGCCGACGATCTGCTGCTGGCCCGCCGCCCCGATGCCCTGCCGCGCTACATCGCCTATTTCGAGGAGAACAAGCCGGAAGCGGGCGGGCAGGAAACCGCCGCCGATCCCACCGAGGGCATGGCGGTGGAGGAGAAGATCCACTGGCAGATCCTGCACCGGCGCAAGGACGGCATCGAGGCGCTGCTGGACGAGGCCATCACCCACCAGGACCCGGTCGGCGTGCTGAACAACGTGCTGCTGCCCGCCATGAAGGACGTGGGCGACAAGTTCGGCGCGGGCGAGTTGATCCTGCCGTTCGTGTTGCAGTCCGCCGAGGTGATGAAGAAGGCCGTCGCCCACCTGGAGCAGTATTTCGAGAAGAAGGAAGGCTACACCAAGGGCAAGGTCGTCGTCGCCACGGTCTTCGGCGATGTGCACGACATCGGCAAGAGCCTGGTCAACACCATCCTCACGAACAACGGCTACACGGTCTATGACCTGGGCAAGCAGGTGCCGATCAACGTGATCATCGACCGGGCGCTGGAGGTGCAGGCCGACGCCATCGGCCTCAGCGCGCTGCTGGTCAACACGTCGAAGCAGATGCCGCTCTGTGTGCAGGAGCTTGCCAAGCGCAACCTCGAAATCCCCGTGCTGATCGGCGGCGCGGCCATCAACCGCAACTTCGGGCGGCGCATCGGCTTCGTCAACGAGGGCGAGCGCTACACGCCCGGCGTCTACTACTGCCGCGACGCCTTCGAGGGCCTGGACACGATGGAGGCGCTGAGCGGGCCGGAGCGCGCGACGTTTATCGAGCGCAAGCACCGCGAGGCGCGCATCGCCGCCGAGCGCGAGGTCTCCGAGGAAGAGTTGCTGGCCGAAGCCGCCGCGCGGCCCAAGCCCGCCCGCTCGCCCAAGGTGCGCACCGATGTGCCCATCCCCACCCCGCCCTTCTGGGGCTGGCGCGTGGTCGATCCTATCCCCGCCGCCGACATGTTCGCCTGCCTCGACCTGAACTCGCTCTTCCGCCTCTCGTGGGGCGCCAAGAGCCTGAAAGGCGAGCGCTGGGATACATTGCTGCGCGACGACTTCCTGCCCCGGCTGGAGCGCCTGAAAACCGAACTGATCCAGAGCCGGGCGCTGCAGCCGCGCATGATCTACGGCTACTATCCCTGCCAGAGCGCGGGCGACCAGGTCATCGTCTATGATCCCGCCGACCCGCAGGCGCGGCGCGAGATCACGCGCTTCACCTTCCCGCGCCAGCCCGATCGCGACTTCCTGGCCCTCAGCGACTACTTCGCGGACGTGGACTCGGGGCGCATCGACGTGATCGGCTTGCAGTGCGTGACCGTGGGCGACCGGGTGAGCGAGTTGACGGCGGAGTGGAACCGGGCGGGCAACTACACCGAAGCCTACTACCTGCACGGCCTCAGCGTGGCCTGCGCCGAGGCGCTGGCCGAGTACGGGCAGGGCCGCTTCCGCGAGGAACTGGGTCTCGACCCGAACCAGGGCCGCCGCTACTCCTGGGGCTATCCGGCCTGCCCGGACACCATGGAGCACTACCGTTTGCTGGAAGCGCTGCCCTTCGACCGCACTATCGGCGTCACGCTGACCACCGCCGGGCAACTCAGCCCCGAGCAGAGCACAGCGGCCCTGGTCACCCACCACCCGCAGTCGAAGTACTACACCACCCGGCCCGTGCGCCAGCTACGCAACGGCGCGGGCGGAGCCGGGGAGGACGGCGACGAGGGCACAGACGAAGCGGGCGCCGGCCCCACCGCCCCGCTGCTGATACCCGCGGCGGCAGGAGTCGAGTAGCCGCATCCGCCGCCAACAGCGCAGCCGCTCTCTGATCGGAGAGCGGCTGCGTTTTGTCTATTTGTACAGGAGCGATAGATGGCGAAATAAGCCGGCGCCAGGCCGG
>CBJNAR010000341.1:0-5093 GCA_966434075.1 uncultured bacterium | reverse complement strand
ACGGCATGGGCGGCACCACCTACTACCTGCCCAGCCTCCGCTTCGCCCGCGCCCGGTTTATTGGCGTGACGACGTTTTAGCGGGGCCTTCCAGCAGGCGGGCCGGTTTGAAACTGGCCCCTACAGCGCGTAAGGGGCAATCCACACACCTGCGGAGCAGCAGGCCGGTTTGAAACCGGCCCCTACAGTGCGCGTTTAACTTTTTCGCCTCTGTGTGGTAAAATAGAGACTGTGTGATTTTTCGTTCTGTAAGTAGCAAAGGATGATTATGCCTAACGAGGCTCTGATTAACGAACTCGACCAGCGGCGCGAAACCTATGCACAGAAGGCGAAGGCCGCCGCCACCCTGCAAGCCGCGTTCAAAACGGTCACGAATACGCACAACAAGGCGCAAAAGGCGTTGCGCGACTTCAGCGCGCAGAATACCGGGATCGACGTAGAGAACGCGCAGCAGGCCTTCGCGCGGACCCGGTTGAAGGAAGAAGCCATTGATCCGCTGTTGCCCGATCTGCGCCGCGATCTCAAGAGCTTGACGACGCTGACCGCCGCTTTGAAAGACGCGGCTACCGCCCTGCGCACCGAGCCAGTCGATGTGGTGCGGTTGGACAAGGCCGTCACCGCCTTGCAAACCTACCGGCAGCAAGACATCCAGGATCTGATCCCCGAACTGAACGACGAACTGAATGTGGCGCAGCGCGGGCTGGGCGACGAGTTCGGGCAAAAGCTGCGCGCGGCCCTGGCTGAGCAGGGCATTGAGGTCCGCGGGCGCGCGCCCAAGTTTGAGATCGGGCGCTTCGAGTTGGAGGCCAACTTCGCCAAACGCTTCATCGTGCTGCGCTACGGCAAGGATATCGTCGTGCCGCACGCCCCGATCACCGTTGAGGCAGCGTTGCGCGCCTATCAAGGCGCCGCGAAGCTGATTATGGGCCGCAACGTGGACGGCGCCGCCTGGATGGGCCAGTTCCACGAGGCGTACCAGATCGCCCGGCGCAAGCGCGGTGCACATGGCCCGCGGATCAATATCGTGGACTGCTATATCGAGATGGTGCTGCTGCGCCAGGGCCGTGCTTTCCTCAGCACGCCGAGCAAGCGCACCTTTGTCGATTACATGCGCGCGCAGTTCATCTACGACTTTTACGAGTTTGCCGACCGGCGGCGGCTGGGCTACGAGGACCAGCGGGTCCGCGCGCACAGCGCCACCAAGTCGCAGACCGACAATCCGGCGAAGAGTATGTGGATCGTGGAGGGCGATACGCCGTATGATGGGCGCTACATCGCCGATATTGAGTTTGCGAAGGACTAAGCATGTTACCTGAACCACGTCTTGCCCGACAAATCATCGACACCCTGGGCCAGTCGGGCACGCCCGTGTCCAAGGGGGTCAGCTATTACAATGTGGGCAACGAGTCGCTGCTCAACGCCATCGACACGCACTATCTGGGGTCTTACCTGGCCGACGGTGGGGCGGTGTTCAAGCTGGTGGTGGGCGACTACGGCAGCGGCAAGTCGCACTTTCTCTACTGTGTGCGCGACCGGGCCTGGCAGCGCGATTTCGCGGTGAGCAAGGTCGATCTCAGCCCCAAGGAAAGCCCGTATGACGACCAGCGCCGCGTGTATGCGGCGGTGGCCTCGTCGGTGGTGTGGCACGAGTTGGGCAGCCTGAGCGAAGACGAGCATGGCCTGTCGCGTTTCCTCGAAGGCACGTTGCGGCGTGTGGCCGCGGCCCAGGGCGCGGATCTGACGGATGAGGGCGTGCAGGAGCTACCGGAAGTGCGCGCTTTCTTGCACACCCTGGAGCACAGCGCCGTGGACAGCCTGGCTTTCCACAAGGCGGTGCAGGGCTATTTCAACGCCTTGTTGCGCGGCCAGGACCGCCGCCTGGAGTCGCTGGAGCGCTGGCTGCACGGCGAGGAAGTCACGCCCGAAGATATGCGCGACCTGCGGACCATCGGCGTGACCGAGAAAATCAACAAGAACAACGCCTTCAAGATGCTGCGCTCGCTGTGCCAGACGGTGCGCGCGCTGGGCTACACCGGCCTGGCCCTGCTGTTCGACGAGGGCGACCGGATGCTGAGCATCGGCGGCAAGGCCGAAAAGACGGCCACCGATAACCTGCGCGAAGTGATCGACCGCTGCCGCGAGGATCTGCCGGGCGCGCTGTTCATGTACGCCGTGCCGCCCGATTTCCTGCACACGGTGGTGCCCAAATACCCCGCATTGCAGCAGCGGGTCCAGGCGGCGGACTATTTCTCGCGCATCAACCCGTTCAGCCCGCAGATCAACCTGGAGCATCTGGACATTCCCGACGACGAGTTGCTGAACGAGATCGGCTACCGGCTCATGGCGATCTTCGAGGTCGCGTATGGCGTGCAGCTCGACCGGGCCATCCAGACCGAGAATATCCATATCCTGTCGGCGGCGGCGCGCGACTCGTACCTGGCGATCAGCCACCGGCGGCTGTTCGTGAAGGCGCTGGTCACGGAATGGTTCCGCCAGAAGGAGACGGGCCAGTCGATTATCAGCCCGGAGTACGCGACGGCGGTGATCCGGGGGCAGAGCGAGGCCCTGGGCGCGCTGGCCGACGCTCAGCAAAGCCCGTACTAGGAGTGCCGCCGGTGGAGACACAACAAGTTTATCATCCGCAGTTCGGCGCGGGCACCTTGCTCAAAACCTTTATGGGCGGGTTTGAGTGGGAAGTGCAGTTCGAGTCCGGGCGGCGCTTCCGCTTACCCGCGAAGGAATTCGATCAGGGGTCCTATACCGCGATCCGGAGCGAGAATCACGCGCGCCCGCTACCGGCGCGAGCCGTGGTGCTCGAAGTCGACCAGTTTCGCGCGCAGCAGACGCTGGAAGCCTTGCGGGTCGGGGTGGTGCCGGTGCAGGACGCCGAAATGCTCACCATCGGCCTGGAAGCCGAGCAGGTGACGCTGGACCGGGCGTTGGACCGCACCCGCGAGCGCAGTGGGGATGTGCTGGCGGTCATCGGCGATTACGGGTTCGGCAAAAGCCATTTCATCGAGCTGGCGGCGCGCCGGGCGTTGCGTGGGAACTTTCTCGCCGCCACGGCCAGCCTCGACCTGGTGGAAGTGCCGCCGAGCAAGGCGCACAAGATCTACGAGGCGCTGGTTACGTCGCTGCGCTACCCCGATACCGAGGCGCGGGGGTTGCTGCCGCTGCTCAACAAGGCGCTGGCGAACCCGGCGGTGATCGCGCAGTTCGCCGAAATGTGCCCGCGCGAGCCCAAGAACTGTCCGCTGACGGCGGCGCTGCTGGCCCTGCAAGACTGCCCCAGCCAGAGCGCGTTCGACCAGATCGTGCAATGGCTGAGCGGCCAGGCCAAGCCCCAGGCCGAGATGCGCACCTGCTTGAAGAAACCGCCGCCCCTGTACGTCACCGGCGAAACGGCGCGCGAGTACAGTTACCTGCTCACCGGCATCAGCAAACTGGCGACGCTGCTGGGCTACAGCGGCATGGCGGTGCTGATCGACGAGTCCGAGCACTATTCGCTGCTGCGATCCACGCAGCGCGAGCGCGCCGACTCGTTCTTCAAGGCCATGATCGTCGGTGCGCTGGGGCTGAACAACGGCAAGATCGACGCGCGGGACATTCCCGACAACACCCGCGTGACCTACCCGGTCAGCTTCTCGTCCGAGTCGCACCTGTTCTTTCTGTTTGCGCTAACCGAGAGCGCGGATCGGATGCCGGTGGGCAGTTGGCTGGCCCCGTCGCAGATCGTGCGCCTGGATGACCGCTTCATCGAAAAGGACATCCGCGAGTTTTTCATCACGCTGCTGCGCTATCATATGCTGGCGTATGATTACGCCACGCCCCAGGACCGCTATCAGGGCGTGGTTGTCGACTCGACCGGGATGCTGTCGCGGGCGCTGGCGCAGCACCGCATCAATCTGCGCGGCCTGATCCGTAGCGCGGTCACAGTCTGCGATCTCCTGTACCTGTACGCCGATTACCAGCCGGACATGCTGCTGGACGAATTGAAGCGGGGGCTGAAGGTGTGAACCCGCAGGCGCTCAAGGCGGCGCTGCCCCGCACCTGGGGCGCGTTCTTTGGCCGGCACGGCAATTTCACGGCGGCCCAACTGGCTGCGATCCCCGCCGTGCTGGCCGGGGAAAACGTGCTGCTGGCGGCGCCCACGGCCAGCGGCAAGACCGAGGCCGCGCTCGCCCCGCTCATCGAGCGCCATCTGCCGCCGCTGCGCCCGCCGCACAGCCTGGCGATTCTCTATCTGCTGCCCACGCGCGCCTTGATCAACGATGTGGCGGCGCGTCTGGCCGCCCCCCTCGCAACGCTCCGCATCTCCCTCGCGCAGAAAACGCACGACCTGAACACCTTCGATCCCCAGCGCCCGGCCGATCTGCTGTTGACCACGCCGGAGTCGCTGGACGCGCTGTTCGCCGGGCAGGCGAAGGCCCTGGCCGGCGTGCGCGCCGTGGTGATCGACGAGTTGCACATTTTCGCCGGCACGGCGCGCGGCGACCAACTGCAAGTGCTCTTGAACCGCTTGCGCCAGGTGCGCGCCTATGCCGGCACTACCGGCGACGCCGAGGATGCCGCGGTGCAGTACGTGGCGCTGTCGGCCACGCTAGGGGACCCGGTGGAGACCGCCGCGCGCTACTTTGCCGGGGCGCAAGTAGTAGAGGTGGGGGGCGCCCGCGCCGTGCAGGCCGAGCAGATCGCGCTCGATAAGGATTCGCCGGGCGCCTTGCTCGCCTACGTGCAGACGTTCCGGCGGCGCGGCTGGCGCAAGGCGCTGGCCTTCTGCAACACACGCGCCGAAATCGAAAGCTATGCCGCCGCTGTGCGTGCGGCGGGTTCGCCCGTCGGCGACGCCGTGTATGTCCATTACTCGAATCTCGAATGGGACCGGCGAGCCGAGATCGAGCGGCAATTCGCGCAGGCGGACGCCGCGCTCTGCTTCGCCAGCAGCACATTGGAACTGGGGATCGACATCGGCAGCATCGATGTGGCGCTGCTCATCGGGGCGCCGGGCAGCGCGGCGGCGTTCGCTCAGCGCGTGGGGCGGGCCAACCGGCGCCGGCAGACCGCGCAGGTGGCGTGCTTCTACCGCACGCCGCT
>CBJNAR010000340.1:0-5108 GCA_966434075.1 uncultured bacterium | reverse complement strand
GGTGCCGCCATAGAGATCGAGCGGGGCGCGGCGGTCTGCGGTCCCGCCGGCCAGGTCGGCTTGCTCCCCGGCCCGCGCTTCGATCTCGCGCACGTCGACCCAGGTCGCCGGATCAAGCTCCAGGCGATCCTCGGTCGCGCGCAGCACGTCCTCGCCGAGGGCCTTGCGGATGGTCCAGAGCGTATTGCGCAGGTTCTTGCGCGCGGCATCGGCGAAGCTCTCCGGCCAGAGCAGCGCCAGCAGCTGCTCGCGTGTCTGCGGCGCCCCGGTCACGGCGAGGTAGCCCAGCAGCGCGATACCCTTGGCGGGCGGGAGGTCAATGCGCACGCCGTCGCGCTCGAAGCGCGCGGGTCCCAGGAAGTGTAGCCGGAGCGGTGCCATAGCTGCTATTATACTGGCAAGCCCGCACTCGCGTCTAATCGGATCTGCGCTCCATATGCGTTGCGTCTCCGGGCGGCAGCGAGGTGCCGGCGCTGGGTGGTTGTATTCGCTACGCAAGCACTGCGCGGGGAAAGCAAGCCGAACGGTCTATTGTAATTGCTGGAGCGGGTGCGTATAATACGCCGATAGGCAGATCAGGCGGGACTCGCTATAGCCCTGTGGATAGGCAGCGTGGTGGATCCGGATGAAGAGGCTAAAACCCGGCAAGCACGGTAATGCGTTGCCGCCCCCGTCGGCGCTTGATTTGAATGAGGACGCAGGCGCGCGGCTGTTCGCTGAAGCACTGGCGAGCACTGACAACGAAGAGTCAGACGATCTCGGCTATGCGTCGGCTAGTGAAGAGGTGCTGGCCGGCGATTGGCTTACTATTCAGGACGATGGCGCTTGGAGCGATCTGTGAGGAAGGGCATTACTGTCGTCCTCCTTCCATTTGCCGCGCACCAGCATTCCAGCAAAAAACCGTAAGCCGGGGGAAAGGACCAACATACACTATGGCGGAGAATGAGCGCGCATCCACCCCGGACGCCGGGCGCGCGGCCCCGCGCCTCAGCAGCGGGCAGGCGTTGCAGCGACTCCTCGACGGCAACAAGCGCTATGTGACCACGAACTTTGCCCACCCCGACCAGACCGCCGAACGACGCATCGAGGTGGCGAACGCGCAGTATCCCTTCGCCTGCATCCTGGGTTGTTCGGACTCGCGGGTGCCCGCGGAGATCGTGTTCGACCAGGGGCTGGGCGACCTGTTCATGGTGCGGGTCGCGGGGAACGTCGCCAGTTCGGGAGAGGTGCTCGGCAGCATCGAGTTTGCCGTGGCCGAGTTGCAGGTGCCGCTGGTGCTGGTGCTGGGGCACGAGCGCTGCGGCGCGGTGACGGCGGCGGTCGAGTTCGTGCTCCGGGGCGTGACGCCGGCCGGCCACATCGACAGCCTGGTGCAGGCCATCCGTCCCGCCGTCGTACGGGTTGAGGGATCCCTGGGCGATATGCTCGACAACGCGGTGCGCGCTAATGTCGAACTGGTGGTGGCGCAACTGGCGCGCAGCGAGCCGATTCTGGCGCCCGCCGTGCGCGCGGGCCGGGTGCGCATCGCCGGCGCGCGCTACGATCTCGATACCGGCCAGGTGGACATCATCACCTGAGCCGGGGGCGGCGACCGGGGATCAGGTCGCCGCGGCCAGGGCGGCCTGGAGTTTGGCCGGGGTCAGAGCCACGTTGCGGCCCCGCCACAGTTCGGCCCCGCCCGGCTCGTGGCGCCGGTCCCAGTAGATTTCCAGGCCGTTGCCGTCGGGGTCGTCGAAGTAGAGCGCCCAGCTAATCAGGTGATCGACCGGGGCCACCGCGATCCCGGCGCAGGTCAGCGCCTGGTAGGCCTGGGCCAGCGCGCAGGCGCTCGGCACCTCGAAGGCGACGTGGTACAGCCCCGTGCCGTGCGGCGCCGGTTGCGGGGCGCGCGGGCCGACGTTTTGCAGCGCGATCTCGTGGTGGACGGCCCCGCCGCTCAAGAAGGCGTATTGCTCGCCCACGCGCTCCACCAGCCGCAGGTTCAGGAACCGCGTGTAGAAGGCAATCGCCCGGTCGAGATCGCGGACTTTCAGATGGACGTGCCCGATACAGGTCTCATACATAGTGTTTCTCTCTTTCGCGGGTCGCCGCGCTGCCCTTAGTGGGCGAACGCCAGTGCCGGTGACACCGGCGCGACCAGCGCGTCCCCCCGCAGGCGCTGGGTCCACTCCCCGAGCGCGGCCAGCAAGTCGGCGATCTGCCCGCGGCTTGGCTCATCGATTAACCGGCCCTGCGCGTCGAACTTGTCGGCGGCGCCGGTGATGATTACCTCCGGCCTGTTGAGCGCGAGCATGTCCGTCGCCTGCGCGATCAGGCGCAGGTGCATCTGCGCCCGTACCGTGCCGAAGCGGCCCGGCGCCACGCCCATAATCGCCAGCGGCTTGCCGTTGAGCGGCGCGCGGCCCGCCGGGCGCGAGGCCCAGTCCAGCGCGTTCTTCAACGCGCCGGGGATCGAATAGTTATACTCCGGTGTCGCGATGAGCAGCGCATCGGCGGCGGCGATGCGGTTCTTGAAGTCCTGCACGGCTGCCGGGGCGCCGTTCGCGTCCACATCCGGATTATATAACGGGATAGCGGACAGATCGTAAATTTCAAGGGTCATGCCCTCGGGCAGCAAGCCGGCGGCGGCACGCAGCGCCGCGGTGTTCAGCGACCCGGCGCGCAGGCTGCCGCTAATGCCCAGGACATGGATCGGACGGTTCATTCTCGTAAAGGCTCCTCCTGATAGCGTCACCACACCCGGTGACTGTCGATGATGCTATCATAGAGGATGGCCGTCCCGCCGCCTGTCCTCGGCGGCGTCCTAATCGCCGTGTATCGGCAGCGCCGTTGTCCTGATTCCGCCGTCCAACACCCGGCTCACACGTTCGGGCCTTCCGGCGCCTCCGGCGTGGATTGCAGGCGGCGGACCGGCGAGAAGACCAGCCAGGTCACGGCAGCCATGATGCCGAACGAGCCGATCACCAGGGCCAGGCGCGGCCCGAAGGCTTCGCCCACGGCCCCGGCCACCAGCGCGCCCACCGGCCCGGCGCCGCCCACCAGGAAGTGCATGCTGGCATTGGCCCGCCCCAGCAACCGCTCCGGGATAATCGCCTGGCGCAGGCTCACGTCGTTGATCATGTAGACGGCAATCGCCACGTCGCTGATGAGCTGGTTCACGCCCAGGATCGTTCCGGCCACCAGGGGCGGGCCGCCCGCCAGCGGGATCATCAGCGAGACCAGCCCGGCAAAGCCAAGCGTGCCGATGAGCGTGGGCCCCAGCCCCAGGCGCCGCGTGACCCGCCCGGCGATGAGCGCGCCGAGCAGTGCGCCGATGCCGCCCAGCCCGATCAGGCTGCCGACGAGGGCCGGCGGCACGCCCAGTTCGCGCACGGCGTACAGCGTGTACATCGTGCCGATGAAGTTGCCGAAGAAGGTGAACATGCCGCTGCTGCCGGCCAGCGCGCGCAGCACCGGGTTCCGTAGCACCACGCGCAGCCCTTCTTGCACGTCGCGTCGCACACTCGAATGTTCCTCCGGCACGGGGGCCGGCTCGACCTTGCGGATCAGGCCCAGGGCCAGCGCCGACAGCAGGAACGAGACCGCGTCGATGAGGATGGCGAAGGGCGCCTTGAGCACCTGCACCAGCACGCCGCCCAGCGCCGGGCCGCCGATCTCGGCCAGCGAACTGCTGGTGCCCAGCTTGCTGTTGGCTTCCACCAACTGGTCGCGGTGAACCAGCGTCGGCAGCAGAGATTGGTCGGCCACGTCGAAGAAGACGGTCAGCACGCCGACGAGCGCGGCCACGACGTACAACTGCGCGATGTGCAGCACGCCGAAGACGAAAGCCAGCGGAATCGACAGCAGCAGCAGCGCCCGCCCGATGTCGGCGGCCATGAGGATGGGGCGGCGGCGCAAGCGGTCCACCCAGACTCCGGCCAGCAGCCCGATGACCAGCACCGGCGCGCCGCCGATGGCGCCCAGCAGGCCCATCTCGGCGGGCGTCGCGGCCAGCACCAGCACGGCGGTCAATTCCAGCGCCGTGCCGCCGATGCCCGACCCGAACTGCGAGATCGTCTGCGCGGTCCACAACTTCATGAAGTCGGGGTGCTGCCAGAGTCCTTTGCGGCGCTCCCCGACGGCTTGCACGGTCACATTGAACCTTTCTCGCTAACCACGGCAGAGGCGGGTTTCAAACCCGCCTCTACCTGCGACATTGTACAATTCTACGATTCGGCTTCCGTGGTTTCCTGGAACTCGCCCGTTTCCTCCATGTACCCCCAGCCGGTCATGTCGGGCGGCTCCAGGCCGAGTTGCGTGATGATGGTGGACACCTGCGTCCGGTGCTCGGTCGAATGATTGATCGCCTGCATCATCAGGCTGGCGAGCGGGTAGCGGACCACCACCGGCGGCTCCGTCTCCTCGACGAGGCTAGCCGCCTGGGCCGCCAGGGCCAGCGCCAGCAATTCGTCGCCGGTCCACCGGGCCACCTGCTTCAGCACCGCAAACCCCGGAAACTCGTCACGCGACAGCGGCGCGTCCGGCAGCCTACCGTTCACGCGCGCCACATAGCTCACTTCCGCCCCGATGGTGTGGTGCAGCGTATCCCGGATTGCGCCGTACGTGCCGGGAACCGTCGCATCTAGCTGCTCCTCGCTCAGAGTTTCGCAAAAATCGAGCAACTTCAGGTTGGCCCAGGTGTTATGAGCGAACAGGACTTTCAGCACGCTGTTATCTGCTTGTGTGGCCGGTAGCATCATTGCCCTCCCTGGTTGGTCGCCCGGCTCTCGTGCTTGGACACAGGCCGGGCGGTCGATAAGGCATCGCAAGACAGGCCGTTATCCGACCGCCTCTACCCAATATATCTTAGCACACGCCGTTAAACGGCAACCGTGGCGAGCGCCTCCCACTTGGCCATGAGCCGGTCGAGTTCGGCCTGCGTGGCGGTGTACTCGTGACCCAGCCGGGCCAGGTCGGTGTAGTGCCCGGCGTCGCCCGCGGTTTGCAGGCGGCGCTCGCACTCGGCCAGGGCCGCCTCGGTCGCGCTGATGCGGGCTTCGAGCGCGGCCAGTGTCTCGGCCTCGCGGCGGGCGGCCTTGCCGGGCTTCGCGGGGGCCGGTGCCCCTTTA
>CBJNAR010000339.1:0-5120 GCA_966434075.1 uncultured bacterium | reverse complement strand
AGTTCAGGACGCGGGCCAGGGATCGTTTAACATGCGCCGCGCCGCCTTGATCGTATTTTGCACCAGCATGAGATTGGTGACGGGGCCGATGCCGCCGGGCACCGGGGTGATAGCCGACGCGACCTCCTGCGCGCTCGCAAAATCGACATCGCCGCGCATCACGCCGTCCACCACGCTGACGCCGAAGTCGAGCACCACGGCGCCCGGCTTGAGCATATCGCCGCGCACCAGGTTGGGCCGGCCCACCGCGCTGGCGACCACGTCGGCCTCGGCCAGCAGGCGGCGCAGCACGGCCGGGGGCGTGTGCGAGTGGGCGGTGGTGACGGTGGCGTTGGCGGCCAGCAGCATCAGCGCCAGGGGCCGCCCCACCACCGCGGAGCGCCCGATGACCAGGGCCGATTTGCCGGCCAGGCTGATGCCGTTGCGACGCAGCAGCGCGATGCCGGCCTGCGGCGTGGGCGGCACGAAGTAATCCAGGCCGCTATAGCTCAGGGCCAGCCGCCCGGCGTTTTCCGGGTGGATGCCGTCCACGTCCTTGGCCGGGTCGAGCACCTCGCTGACGGTCTCCGGCCCCAGCGGCGGCGGCAAGGGCATCTGCACGATCACCCCGGCCACTTCCGGCAGCACGTTCAGCCGGGCGATCTCGGCCTGCAACACGCCGCGCGTGATGCGGCCCGGCAGATCGATCACCTGCGCGGGCAACTCGACCGTCGCGCACGTCTTGAGGATCATGCGCAGATAGCCGCGCGAGGCCGGGTCGTCGCCGGCAATCACAATCGCCAGACCCGGCAAGACGGGGTGGCGGCGCTTCAACGCGGCGATGGCCGTCGCCGCCTCGGCGCGCAAATCAGCGGCCAGGGCGCGCCCGTCGAGAATGCGCGCCGTGGCCGGCGGAGAACTTACATGGGCCATGCAGGGCCTGCCTCTCTATTCCTATCTATACCTAGCCGCGCGGGATGCCCAGGATAGCCCGGATCACACCCCAGATGATCAGCCCGATAAAGGCAAAGATGTTGCCCAGCAGGGGCAACCGCAACGTGACCCATAGCGGCTCGTGGCTGGTATGAGTCAGCAAAAACATCATCGTGACCAGGCAGAGGCCGGGCGCGAAGGGGAAATAGTTCCCCAACCCGCGCCGCAAGAACAGGGCCACGCCCACGATGGGCCCCCAGAACAGCGGCGTGACGATGCCGGGGAAGCCGGTGATGAGGCCGAGCATCACGGCCAGTTCGACATCGCCCCAGGCCAGGCCCTCGCGCCCGTAGCGGATGCGCCCCAGCACCCGGCCCAGGCCATACATGATCAGCATGATCACGCCGCCCACCAGCGCGCCCCAGGCGATCCCGCCGAGGCCGATCTCGGGTAGGAGAAACCCGCCGATCAGCCCGCCCAGCGCCCCGGCCAGCAACACCACGGTGTAGATCTCGTGGCGGCGCCAGTCCATGACCAGCACGGTGAGCAGCACGGCCAGGTCGAACAGGTAGAGCAGGAAGCGCGCGTTCCAGCCGCCCGCGCTGATGTAGGCCAGCAGCGCCAGCAGCGCCATGGCGGCTTCGACGATGGGCCACCAGCGCGGCAGCGCCAGGCCGCAGACCCGGCAGCGCCCCCCGCGCCGCAGGTAGCCCCAGATGGGGATGGCGTCGGTCCAGGGCAGCGGCTGTTTGCGCCGCACGCAGGCCGGGGGCGCGAACAGCGGCAGGCCCAGCGGCAGCCGCGCGGCGACGGTCGCCACGGCGCTGCCGATCAGCAACCCTGCGGCCAGGGCCAGAACGGCGCCCGCCAGCCAGACGAGCGAGGCGTCAGCGCTCAAGCGGCAAACTCACGATCCGGCACCGGCACCTGCTATACCTCTCAGCGATTCCCGCAGCGGACGCGGTTGCGCTCGTGCTCGTCGAGCGTGGTGGCAAAGGCATGCGCCCCGTAGCCGCAGGCCACAAAGTAGAGATAGGCGTTGCGTTCCGGGTGGATGGCCGCCTCGAGCGAGGCCAGCCCCGGATTGGCGGTGGGGCCGGGCGGCAGCCCCGTGTGGACGTAGGTGTTGTAGGGGTTGTCCACTGTGTTCGGATCGAGCCGCAAATAGGGCCACCAGTCGCCTTCCTGGCCCAGCGCGTACTGCGTGGTCGGGTCGGCGTCGAGTTTCATGCCCGCCTTGAGCCGGTTGTAGAACACCCCGGCGATTCGGGCCCGCTCGGAATCCAACTGGGCTTCGCGCTCGACAATCGAGGCCAGCGTGACGATCTGGTGCAGCGTGTAGCCTGTGGCCGTGGCGTCCTTGCGCATCTCGGGCGTGACCCGCTTGCCGAAGTTCGTCAACATGATATCGAGCACGCGCTGTTCGCGGTCGGTGCCGTGGCGCGGAAAGCCGTAGGTATCGGGAAACAGGTAACCCTCGATCTCCCCGCCCGCGGGCCGGTCCGGCAGAAAGTCGTACTGGAACGTGCCGGTCATGGTCAGCGAGATGAAGCGGTCGCGGTCCACCAGGTCCAACTCGGCCAGCTTGTCGGCGATCTGGCCGATGCGCCAGCCTTCGGGAATCAGCACCTGGACCATGGTGGCGCTGGGCGCCGTGGTGATGGCCTCGATGATCTGCTGCGGCGTCATCCCGGCGGACAACTGGAAATCGCCGGCTTTGATGCGCTCCTCGGCGCCGCGCAGCTTGAGATCGATACGGAATAGGGTGGCTGAATTGATCAGCCGGTGCTGCTCCAGGCGGGCGGCAATCGAGGCCACGCTCTCACCCTGGTCGATGGTGAATAGTTGCTGCGGCGCCGCCGCCGGCCCCGCCGCCCGGTTCAGGTCGGTGAACGCGTAGATTGTGATGCCGGCGGCGATCACACAGACGAGGACGACGATCCCCAGGAGATAGCGCAAGAGCCGCAAGACCGTGGACATAGCGCATTGTACCAGAGCCACGGCTTGCGTGGCAAATCGAGTGCTGAGTGCTGTTCGCGTAACGGTGCCGCAGGCACATTGCTGAGTGCTGAGTAGAGACGGAGAGTAAGGATTGCGTGGAAGGCGCAGAAACCCACTCTCACAGCATATTATGGCCCCCGTGAGTGAGAGGGCGGGTATCACCGGGTGGCAGTTGTGTGAACGGCGGGCCAGGGCTTACGGGATGCGCAGGACGGTGCCGGGCAGGATAACGTTCACATTCCAGATTTTGCCGCGGTTGGCGTTATAGATGCGCCAGTAGTTGCAGTCGGTGTAGTAGCGGCAGGCGATACCCGACAGCGTCTCCATGCTGACCACCACATGGTAACGGGCGGCGGGCGCGGCGGTCGCTTTAGCCGCAGGCGTGGGAGCGGGCGGGTCGCACGTGGCCGCGGGCGGGAGAGTGATCTGCCAGCCGCGCAGCAGGAAGCGCGGGTTGGTGAGCCACTGGTTGGCCGCCCAGATGCAGGGCCAGGCGCCGGGGTTGCCGTAGACGCGCCAGGCGATGCCCGACAGCGTGTCACCGGACCGGATGACATAGACGGACGCGCCGGCAGCCGGCGGCGAGGTGGGCGTGGCCGGCGGCGGGGTGCCTGTTGCCGGCGCCGTGGTCGGCGGCGCGGTGGGCCGGGCGGGCGCGGCTGTGGGCCGGGCGGTGGGAGTAGACTGGGCAGCGGCTGGGGTAGGCGGCTGGGGGGCACCGGCGGCGCAGGCCGCTTTGCTGGGCAGGGTGATGCTCATGCCGAGTTGCAGGTCGGCGGCTGTGCGGATGGCGGGGTTCGCCGCCTGGATGCACGTCCAGGCTGCCGCGTCCCCGTAGGCGCGGTAGGCGCTACCGGCCAGGGTATCTCCGGGCTGCACGATGTACGTCGTGCCCGCCTGCTGGGCCGCCGGGCGCGCGAGGTCGCCCGCCGTAACCGCGCCGCCGGCCACCAGGGCCAGGAGTCCCAGCCCGCCGAGGAAGAGCCTGATCTTGCCGCTGAGCATCTTCCGGCCTCCTTACGCGAACGCTGCGCGTAGAGTCGTCCGGCGCGGCTGCCCCCAACTAGGCGGTCAACGCCTGATAGAGCGCGTCCAGGGCCTGGCATAGGCGCTCGGCCCCGCGATAATCGTCGTGCAGATGGCTGCTCAACAGACTGTACACCAGGATGCACCCGTCGGGCGCTTCGGCATAGCCGTTCAGGGACGCCTGGCTCAGGTCGCTGCCACCCTTGCCGCCCCACGCGCGGACCTTGCCGTGAAAGCACCCGGCGTCGCGCCCGCCGTCGCCGCGGGCCAGGATGCTGTGCATCTCGGCGGCCAGCGCGGGCGGCAAGCCGCCCCCGGCGCGCAGAAAGCGCATCAGGCGCAGCATGGCGCGCGGCGTACTCACATTGTCTAACTGATCGAGGATACGATATGTTTCGGGGCGGGTGTACCGCTGATACCGATAGACCGGCTCGGTGGCCTTCTCGATCTCGCGGGTAGACAGGTTCGCAGCGCGCGCCGCCACCTGTTCGATACAGGCCGCCTGGGCCGCGGGCGATAGGGCGGCAAAGCGCGCGGTGGCCTGGACCAGGTCGTCCGCCGGGAACTCCGGGTCCAGCCCGGCGATGACGACGTAGTATTCGCGCGTCGGCAAGACGACGCGGGTCTGCTCCAGGCCCAGGCGGGCGATCAGCCGCTGCGGTGCGTCGAGGCCCACCAGCTTGAAGAGCACATCGCTAGCGGTGTTGCCGCTGTGGTAGATCATCATCTGGGCCAGGCGGCGCAGGGGCGAAAGCTGCGGCTTGCGGTCGCCCAGCGAGGTCGCGGCGCGCACGGTGGGGATGGCCGTGTCGAGGGAGCGGCGCCCGGCGGCCACGTCTTCGAGGAGCGCGTGGAGCACAAACAGCTTGAAGCTGCTCGCCAGTGGAAACACGTCGTCGGCGCGGCAGGCATACTGGGCCAGCACCGTCTCGCCGTCGGGCGCGAGCAGGACGGCGGCGCCCCCGGCGTGCCCGCCCACCCGGTTCAGCAGATGATCGACCCGGCCCGTGTCCGGTTGCCCCATGGTCCCTCCTCGTAAGATAAACGCCGCTGTATTATAGCATTCCCCGCCGCCCGCGCCACAATCGGGCCGCCCCGGCTGACAAGCGCTCGCGTATGGGGTATGATACGGTTACGGTGCCCGTGGCACCGCAATTCTTGGAAAGGACGAGTGCAAACCC
>CBJNAR010000338.1:0-5124 GCA_966434075.1 uncultured bacterium | reverse complement strand
CCGTACACCCGCGACATACCAGCGCCGGTCCCGGATCTATGCTTCCATGCCTGCTGGATCCAACACGCAGTGAATGAGCAGCGGTCCGCCGCCCCGCATGAACAACGGCCTTTCCTCAGGATTGTGCAGTGGCTGGCGTCGCACACTTCCACGGTCGGAGGGCGTTTCGAGCTATGAGCGAAACGCCCGGCTCCCGGCTGCGGCTGCTGTTCCTGCTCCCGTTTCCTCCGCGTACCGATGCGCGCGACGGCGGGGGGCGTGCGACGGCACAGCTCTTGTTGGGGCTCGCCGCGCGGCACGATGTGGCGCTGCTATGCTTGCGTGCTGCTCATGAACTTCCGACCGACCCGCGGCTCGGCGCGCTGTGCCGGTACGTTGAGGAGGTGGATCGGGCCGCAGCCGCGGACGATGGGTGGCGCGGGCGGGGCCAACTCGCTCTCGCTTTACTGCGGGGCGAACCGATATGGGTGCGCTCTGCCGCAGTACCCTTATTCGCAAGGCGAGTCCGGGAACTGGCGCGTGATTCGCATCCCGACGTCATCACCTTCCAGTACCATGTCATGGCTCAGTATCTGCCTGTGCTGAATGGATGCCCCGCCCCCCGCGTGCTGACCCAATACGAGCCGGGTACCTCCGCCGCGCGTGACCTATGGCGCTCGGGGCAGGGGCAAGGACGGTTCGTCCCTTACCTGGACATGATGGCCTGGCGGCGCTACGAACGGCGCATAATGCGCCAGGTGCAGGTCGTGGTGGCACTTACCCGGCGGGACCAGGACGCCCTGGCGCGGGTCAGCGGCCGCACGTCCATCGCATGCATCCCGCTAGGCACCGAGATTCCGGCGCGCGCGCTCGATCCCCGTGGCGAAGTACCGCCCAGCATGACCTTCGTAGGCAATTTTGCCCACCCCCCGAATGTAGACGCCGCAATCCGGCTCATCGATTCGATATTGCCTCGGGTATGGGCGCGCTTCCCGGACCTCACTTTGTACGTCGTCGGCGATCAGCCACCGGCGGCGCTGCAGCGCCGCACCGGTCCTCACGTGCAGGTCACCGGGCGGGTTGCTGATGTTACCCCCTACCTCGGCCGCGCCGCAGTTGTGCCGGTGCCGCTGCGGTTCGGAGGCGGGATGCGGGTGAAGGTCCTTGAGGCGCTCGCCGCAGGGAAGGCCGTCGTCGCCTCGTCCCTGGCCGTCGAGGGCCTGGATGTAGTGCCTGGGCAGCAGGTGGTGCTGGCGGAGACCGACGAGCAGTTCGCTGCGGCCATCGGTCACCTGCTTGCGGACCCGGAACGGCGCGCGCAGTTGGCGGGCCGGGCGCGCACCTGGGCCTGCGCCAACCTTCTCTGGGATAGCCACGTGCGGGCTTACGAAGATCTCTACCTCCATTTGCTGTCCGGTCGCACGTCTGGAGCGCAGATCCATGGATAAACTGAAACATCTCAGCGCAGCCCCGGCGATCCGGGCGGGGTATGATTTAAATCTGCGCCGCCACGGGCGTGTAATGGGCAGTGGCGGCCTCACATCCTGGGTGGCCCGCGCGCGGGCGATCGTGTTACCGTTGATGCTGCTGGCGCTGGCGTTGTATGTGGCGTTGCACTCGCCGGTGCGTGCCGGGATCGCGGCGATCTTCGGCCAGGGATCGAGAGGCTGCTATTTTGAGTGTATCGGCGATGTGTATCCGGATTATAGTACCGCTGGTCTGGCCGCCGTCGATGCTGGGAGCACGGATTCGCTCGTAGCGCTGCTCGGTAATGCCGTCACCTCGTGGCTGCTAGTGGTGGTTAGCGGATTAGCGGGCGGACTCATGGCCCGATGGTTTACCGAAGGCGGTTTCCTGGGGGAGCACCGCGCTGCGTGGCGGGAAGCTCCCATGTCTACAACCGACATTGCCGCTTACGAGGGCCCGCTGATCTTTGGCCTGAGTACATTGGCTTTAATTGTGCTGCCTGCGGCAACGCTGGCCGGGGTGGGGAGCGGGCTAGGTCTGCCTCTGTTGCGCCCGCCCCTCGGCCCGCTGCTAAGCACCGTCCCTGCCGCCGTGATGCTGGCTTTCGCCGTTACCAGAGGTTGGCGGCCCCGGCTCCCGCAGATCTCCCGCCGGGCACCAGGGCGGCGCGCGCCGGCCCTGGTGCGGCTGGTTGCCGGGCTGGCGGGTGGATTGTTGCTTGCTTCTATTGCGATCAGCTTGACACACCCGGCCAACGGTGGGGATGCCGTCAGCTACCACGCGCCGCTGGCTGTGTTTTTGTGGCGCGAGGGCAATCTCAGCACGTTTCTGGATCGGGCGCCGGACTTTTGGGCGCTGGCCCATCCGGGGAGCGCGGAGTTGTGGTTTGGTTTGCTGAATCTTGCGGGCGGGGAGCGCTTGGCCGACCTGGGGCAGTTACCGTTTGCGCTCCTGGGTGCGGGCGCTGCCGGGGCCTTTACGCGCCGCCTGGGGCTGGGGCCGGGCGCTGCGCTGCTCGCGGGGTGTGCCTTTCTATTCGTCCCCATTGTCGTGATGCAGGTGGGACAGCAGCCCAATGACGTTGTCGCAGCCGGTCTGTTGATGACAACGATGGCGCTGGCCGCGGCGCCCCCCCGAGCGGGATCACGCGAATGGAGCCACAAACGGCTGGCCGCGATCGGCCTGGGGCTGGGCCTCGTCACGGTGACGAAGCTGGCGCTCCTGCCTTGCGTACTGGCCGTTGGCCTATTCGTGACGGTGGTTATTGCTGTCCCGTCCTGGCGCGCCTGGCCCGCCGTGGCAAGGCAGGTGGCGGTAGTGGCCGTGTTATTCCTGATCGCCGTGGCGCCCTGGTGGGCGCGTAACATCGTCCGCTACGGGAACCCCGTCTTCCCGGCGGCGCTGCCCGTGATCGGCCGGGGGGTGGTCATCAGCCAGTTGGGCCGGATCGATACGGAGTTCGTGCCGGGGCCGCTCGCGTGGCCCCTCTACCCGTTCCTGGAGCCGCTGGACGACAGAACGGGATTCGGGCCGTTGTTCATTCTCGGGCTGGTACCGGGGTTCCTCGGTGCCGCCTTCCGGGCGCCACGCCGGCCGCTGATCCTGTACCTGCTGGTGTGGCTGATAATGCTGCCCGCCTGGTGGGTCTTCACGCTCCATGAACCGCGATTCCTGCTGGCTCTGTTTGGACTGGGCATGGCTTTCTTACCCTATGCGCTCCTAACGATACCGCGAAACCAGCGCCGGTACGCCTGGGCGCTCGTTGCCGTTACCGCACTGTTCTCGGTAGCGGTGACGGCGGACCAGGCTCTCTTGCCCGCCGCGCGCCAACCGGCGAATCGGGCCGCGTTTTACAACCGCGTGTGGGGAGTCGATCCCACTGTAATGTCGTTACCCGAGAACGAAGGTTTGCTCTACAATACAGGATACGCGCCGACGATCCCCGAGTATGCCGCATATTATCCCCTCCTGGGCCCTGGGCGCACCCGACTCGTACTCCCCATCGACATCGATGGTACGACGGCAGGGATTGTGGATCGCATGCGGCGCGCGGGGATCCGGTATGCCTATGTCGCGGCAGCGCCGCAAGCACGCGCCGAGGTGCAGCGTATTTATCCGGCGTCGTTGTTCGATGTGGTGCATATCTCGGTGGTGGAAGCCGGCGAGAAAAGCGGGGCGCGGCGTTACCTGTATAGGCCTGTACCCGCAGCGGATCAGGACCGCGGCACATGGCGCTATCTGTTTCGGCTGAAGGATAGCGTGGCGGTGAAGCAATGCTGCAGCCAGTAGTCGATCTGACCGTCGCTGTCGCCACCCTGGATCGCCCCGGCGGCCTGGTGCGCTGCTTGGATGCTGTGCTCTCGGGGTGCAAACTGCCGGCCCAGGTGGTGGTGGTGGATCAAAGTTGGGACCGGCGGGCCCAGGACGCCCTCGCCCGGTTCCAGGCGAGCCGCATTTCAATCGTCTATGTTCGCCAGCGGCGCCGGGGGTTGTCCGCGTCGCGGAATGCGGCTATCGCTCGGGCGTGGTGCCCGGTGATCGGCATGACGGATGATGACTGTGTGCCCGACCCCGGCTGGGTGGCCGCTATCGCGAAGACGTTTGCTTCCACGAACCCACCGGACGCGATGGCGGGAAGGATTTTGCCGCTGGGCCCCGCCGTGCCTGGGCTGTACGCAATTTCTCCGCGGGCCGGCATGCAGCAAACGGATTTCCAGGGACCGCGCGAACCCTGGCTCGTGGGCAGCGGGGGCAATTTCGCGGTGCGGGTCGATTGTCTCAAGCGCCTGGGTCGCTATGATGAGCGGCTGGGCGCGGGCTCTCCGGGGCAAGCGGCCGAAGACATGGACTATATCTATCGCGTGCTGCGCGCCGGAGGCCGCATCCGCTACGAACCGGACGCGCTCATCTATCATGAGCGGCAGACCCGGCGAAAGCGGCTGGCCACGCGTTCGAGTTATGGTTTCGGTATGGGGGCTTTCTGCGGCAAATGGATACGCCGCCGCGATCTATACGCCGCCCGCATCCTGCGCCGCTGGCTCCTTTGGCAGGGGCAGGATCTGCTGGCCGGTGCCGGCGCGGGCGATTGGGCGGGCGCTTATGAGAAGTATCTGAGTTTGCAGGGTACGGCGCGGGGACTGGTGTATGGTCTTCGCCTACCGGTTACGCGCACAGAGGCACTGGATTGAAGGCCGGTTGCCCGGCGGCGCCGCGCGCCCATCGCGGGCAGTGCGGGCACCGAGAACCCCGACTCGCCAGGGTGGGTTGAAAGGTGACATGAAAACATCTCTCATCATAGGTTCGCGGAACCGGCCGCGGCTGCTGCTGGAGACGGTGGAGTCGGTGCTGCGGGGCACGCAGGTGCCCGACGAAATTGTGATTGTCGACCAGAGCGACGTGCCGCACCCCCGCTTGCCTACGCTGACCCCCGATCGGCCCTGCGCCGTCCGCTATCTGTGGTCCCACACCGTGGGCGTGAGCCGGGCAAAGAACATCGCGCTGGCGGCCGCCCGGTACGGAGTGGCGATCTTCACCGATGACGATATACTGGTGGATCCGGAGTGGCTGGCGGTGGTCCAGGGGGCGCTGGCGGCGGCCGGGCCGCGCGCCGTGATCACAGGCCGGGTATTGCCCTCCCGCGCCGGAGTTCCCGGCGGGTTTGTGCCGACGCTGGTGGTC
>CBJNAR010000337.1:0-5132 GCA_966434075.1 uncultured bacterium | reverse complement strand
TCCGTGGGCTGCTGCTTGGTTCGGTCATCAACAATATCCTGCTCACCCTGGGCAGCGGGCGCGTGCTCACCGTCCACCTGCGCATGACCGGCGGCCTGGTCTACCGCGACGCCCCGGCGCCGCCCGCCAAGGCCACCCGCCTGATCTTCGACCTGGCCGGCGGCGGCCAGTTGCATTTCACCGACGCGCGCAAGTTCGGGCGCGTGCGCCTGCTCGTGCCGCCCGAGGTGCCCGAGTTTCTCGCCGCGCTCGGCCCCGAACCGCTGCCCGACGATTTCACGCTGGACCGCTTCCGGGCGCTGCTGCGCGGGCGGCGGGGCCGGTTGAAGCCAACGCTGCTCGACCAGCGGGTGCTGGCGGGCCTGGGCAACATCTACGCCGACGAGGCCCTGTTCCGCAGCCGGCTGCATCCCCGGCGCGCAATCCCCACGCTGACCGAGGAGGAGACGGCGCGGCTCTATGAGGCCGTGCGCACGGTGCTCCAGCAGGGCATCACCAACCGCGGCACCACGCTCTCCGACTACCGCGACGCGCGGGGCGAAAAGGGCGGTAACCAGGAACAACTCTTCGCCTACGGGCAGACCGGCCAGCCCTGCGCCCGCTGCGGCACGCCCATTGAGCGCATCGTGGTCGGCGGGCGGGGCACGCATTTCTGCCCCAGGTGCCAGCCGCTTGCCGCCGTCTAGTAGCCGGTCACCCTGATTCTGGCGACCAGCCAGGCCGGTTTGCCATCGAGGCCCGTACATGTGGCGGCCAGGCCGGTTTCAAACCGGCCCCTACACCGCAAAATCACAGTGGCGGTCTACTAAACGCCGAACGGGGTGGCAGCCCGCCACCCCGCTCGTACATCCGCTGTCCCCGCTATTTCTTCTTGTCGTTGCCTTTGCCCTTGTCGTTGCCCTTGCCCTTGTCGTTCCCGCCCGCTTTGTCCTTGTCACCGTTGCCGTTGCCGCCCGCCGCGGGCGGGGCCGGGGTCGGGTTGTTGTTCACGGCGGGCGGCGCGGTTGGCGGGGCGGGCTGGGTGCCCAGGCTGGCGGTGACGGTGATGGGTGCGCCGGGGGCCAGCGGCGTGCCCGAATCCGGCTGCTGGGCCAGGATCAGCCCGGCGCGCACCGAGTTGCTGTAGACGGCGGGCGCTTCGACCAGGGTCCAGCCGTCCTGCTGGGCGGCGGTGCGGGCCTCGTCCAGCGTCATACCCATGAACTGCGGCGCGGGCCGCTCGGCGGCCACGGTTGCGGTCGGCGGGGTGGCGGCCTGGGTGGGCGGCTGCCCGCGGCCGGCCATCCCCAGGCCCGCGGCCAGCAGCGCCAGCAGCGCCACGGCGACGACCGGCGGTAGCCAGCGCGGCACTCGCTTCGCGCCGGCAGAGGGGGTCAGGGGCCGCTCCGGGGGTGGGGCCGGGCGATAGGGCGCGGGCGCCGTGGCGGCGGCGTTGGGTGGCACGGGAGGCCGGGGGGCGACGGACGCGGGTAGCGCATTCGCCACTGTGCTTTCCGCGTTGGGCGGCACCAGGTTGGCGACGGTTACGTCGGACGGCGCGAAGACGACCGGCGGCGCGGCCACGGCGGTGGTCTGCGTCCGGCTCTGCGCGCGCACGGCCTCCAGCGCCGTCTCCATCTCGCGCGCGGTGGCAAAGCGTTGTGCGGGATCGACGGCCACGGCGCGGGCCACAGCGGCCTCCAGACCGGGCGGCACGGCGGGGTTCAGGTCGCGCAGGGCGGAGGCCGCCCCGGCGCGCTGGGCGGCGGCGATCTCGTCGGCGGAGGTGCCGGGGAACGGCGGGCGCCCGGCCAGCACGGCGTAGAGGATCGCGCCCAGGCTGTAGACATCGGCGGCGGGGCTGGGCGGCCCGCCCACCAGTCGCTCCGGCGCCAGGTACGGCAACATGCCCGGACTGGCGTGCGCGGCGGGCAATTGCAGCGTCGTGCCTATGGCCTCGCGGGCAGGGGCGGCGGGAGGCTCGTCCACCGGGCAGGCCACGCCGAAATCCACCAGCTTGACCTGCCCCGCCGGGTCCACCAGCAGGTTGGCGGGTTTGATGTCGCAATGCAGCAGCCCGTGGTCGTGCACGAAGGCCAGCGCCCCGGCGATCTGCACGCCGAGGTCCACCGCCTGCGCGGGCGCCATCCGCCGGTCGGGATCGAGCGGGGCGCCGGGCACGCGTTCCATGACGATGTAGGGCGCGCCGTCCGCCGTACCGGCATCGTAAATCTGGGCCAGGTGGGGGTGATGGAGACCGGCCCCGGCCTGCGCCTCGCGCTCGAAGGCGGCAGCGGTCGGCGGGTCCTGTGCCCACTCGGGCCGCAGGATCTTGACGGCCACCTGGCGCTCCAGTTGCTCGTCGCGGGCCTCGTAGACCAGCGCGACAGTGCCCCCGCCCAGCAGCCGCTCCAACCGGTAACGCCCGCCCAGCACCTGCCCTGGCGTTGCAGCGATCATAAACAACCTCCGCTCCCGTAGAAGCACAGGCTGTGCCAGTCGGCGACAGCGGCGCTCATGCGGGCAGGAACCCGCGCAGGCGGCTGAGATCGACGTTGCCGCCGCTGACGATCGCCACTACCGGCCCCTCGGCGGGCAGGTCCAGCTTGCCGGCCAGCAGCCCGGCCAGGGCCGCCGCGCCGCCCGGCTCCGGCACCACTTTGGCCCACTCCATCAGCGGCGGAATCGCGGCGGCGATCTCCTCGTCCGAGAGCAGGACGACCTGGTGGACCATGTCGCGCACGATGGCGTAGTTCAGCTCTCCGGCGAACGGCGCGGCCAGCCCGTCGGCGATCGTGCTAATCTTGTCGAGATGGACGGCGTGCCCTTCGGCCAGGCTGCGCGCCTTGCCCGGCGCGCCATCGGGTTCGACGCCGTAGACCAGCGCCTCGGGCCGCAGGCCGCGCACCGCGACGGCCACCCCGGCGATTAGCCCGCCACCGCCGATGGGCACGACGACCGCGGCCACGTCGGGCAGGTCCTCCACGATCTCCAGGCCGACGGTGCCTTGCCCGGCGATGACCTGCGGGTCGTCGAACGGCGGGGCATAGACATAGCCGTGCGCGGCCTGCTCCTCCCGGCAGCGGTCGAGCAGCGTCACGCGATCCGGGTGCAGGATGACCGTCGCCCCGTAGGCGCGGGTGTTGGCGATTTTGGTGGCGGGTGCGTCGGCGGGCATGACGACCGTGCAGCGCACTCCGGCGGCCCGCGCGGCGTAGGCCAGCGCCTGGGCATGGTTGCCCGCCGAAATCGTCACCAGGCCGCGCTCCTTCTCCTCGGGGCTCAGCGCCGCGATCTTGGTCAGCACGCCACGTGGCTTGAACGACCCGGTCTGCTGCAAGTTCTCCAGCTTCAGCCACAGCGGCCGGCCCACCCGCTCGCTCAGCGCCTCGCTGAAGATCAGCGGCGTCCGCACCAGTGCGCCCTGGATCGCCTCGCGCGCCGCGTAGATGTCGTCTAGGGTAATCATGTGTCCCCCCTGAGTGGTCAGTGGTCAGTGGTCAGTGATCGGCGGTCAGTGGTGAGTGACGACGGGAGATTAAACTTGCTCGTAGCCAATTTCGGTGTTTACCAACCCCGTACCGCTTACCGAAAGCTACTGATCACTGACCACTGACCACTGATCACTGACCACTGACCACTCGTCGTGTCAGTCGCTGAACGCCAGGCCCGGCGCGGTGGCGAAGAGACCCGTGGCGCGGCGGGGTTTCACTGCCAGCACGTGGCCCGCGCGGACCGAGAAAAAGTCCCAGGCCACCGGGTCGCCGGGGCGCGCGCCGGGGATCGGCAGCAGCCGGGCCGTGAGCGGCTTGTCGAGCCGCACGGCCAGGGTCGCCATGTCGGCGATGATGCCGGCCAGTTGCGCCTCGGTGGTGTCGCCGGGCAGCGGCACGGTGTCGAGACCCAGCCCGCAGACCGCCGAGTAGAGCAGCAGGCTGTCCACGTCGTAGGTCTGCCCGGCCTGGGCCGCCAGCACATCGTCCTCCAGCACCGGCAGCATGAGGCCCGAGTAGCCGGTGCGCGGCACGCGCACGCGGCGCAGGCAGTCGGTGAGGAACGCCGCCGCGCTGAGCGTCGCCGGGCCGCCGAAGGGGCCGCCGGTCAGCAACTCGAAGGCCCGACCAATGCTGATCGCCTCGCCGGGCGTGGGCGCCAGCGACAGGTCGATGCCGGCAAAACGCAGGCGATACTCGGCGGCCACGTGCGCAGCAATCGGGCTGATGACCTCGCTCGCGCGCTCCAGCGCCCCGACCAGCCGGACCTGGGCGTCTAGCGGGCTGTCGGCGGCGGCGAAGGCGTCCACAGCCAGGTCCGCCGCTTCCAGGGCAATCGCCAGGGTGGGACGGCTGTCGGCGTCGGGCAGGTAATAGGCGGCGGGGAAGAAGGGGATGTGCGGCGGGCAGTTGGCGAGCGCGGCGAAGCGGAGATTGCCCGCCCCCTCCGGCGTGCTGCCGGCGATGGCCCGGATCGCGGCGGCGGTGCGCCGCGCCGCCTTCAAGTTGACATAACCCTTCAGTTGCCCATCTTCCCGCGCGGCGCCGCCGACCTGCACGCTGGCGAAGATGTCGCGGGTGGCGGCGATGACCTCCGGGATGCGCTCGATCAGGCCCAGCGAGGCGTCGGACCGCCCGGCGGGGATCGCGCCCAGCGAGCAGAAGCCGATCCCGGCGTCGCGGCAGCCCGCCTCCAGGTCTACGGCCAGTCGCACCGGGTCGGGGTCGGCGCCGGGCGTCGCCAGCAACTGCGGCAGCGGCGAGGTCGCCAGGCGCACCGTCTGGACCTCGTACCCGGCCTCGTTATAGGCCGCGGTGGCCGCCGCGGCGGCGTGCCCCAGCGTGCCCAGCAGGGTGCCGCGCGGCTGCCGTTCGTGCAACCCGGCCCCGAAGGTGATGGATCGGATTTTCAATGCAAACCCGCTTTCCAGGCGAGAGCGCGTCACGTTGCCGTGCCCCCCCGCGCTCCAGATCAGGTGATCATATTGCGTGTGCTGGTGCAGCTACTGCAGTAGACTCCTATCGCCCGCCATGATACCATATCAAGGACCGGGCTGCAAAAACGGCGGATTTACGTGTGGAGCTGGATTGGGGCTGTAGCCGCGCGATTTATCGCGCCGTACTCGTTTATCGGTAGTGTAGTTGCTCTCTAATCGGTAA
>CBJNAR010000336.1:0-5148 GCA_966434075.1 uncultured bacterium | reverse complement strand
GTCGCCGTCGTCGTCCCCGCGTGCGCGCGCCCCGCCGCCGTCGGCGCCGGCGTCCGCGCGGGACCGCCGGCGGGACGCGGGCGGATCGCCGGCGTCGGGCGCGACCCGAAGGTCGGCGCGGCGGTCTCGCTGGCCCGGCTGCGCCAGGCCCCGCGCACGGGTCGCGATTTGCAGGTCACGCGCACCATCGCCCGCACCGCGGCCTATACCCAGTACGGCATTACCTACCGCAGCGCGGGCCGCCGCATCTCCGGCGTGATGTATGTCCCGGCGGGCAAAGGCCCCTTCCCGGTCATCATCATGAACCACGGCTTTATCCCGATTTCGCAATACACCACCGGCATGGACTCGCGCCGCGAGTCGCCCTTCCTGGCGAGCCACGGCTACGTCGCCATCCACCCCGATTTCCGTAACTACGCCGGATCGGACGACGACCCTGATGCCGCCGGCAACATGACCACCATCGGCTGGACCGAAGACGCGCTGAACCTTGTCACCGCCGTGCAGCAATCGTCCTTGCCCTACCTCGACGCGAGTCGCATCGGCATGTGGGGGCACTCCAACGGCGGGCAAGTGGGCCTGCAAGTCATGTCCATCGACGTGGACATCAAAGCCTATGTGCTCTTCGCGCCAACCAGCCCGGATTACGCCGACAACTTCAACCGCTGGTCGCGCAACAGCCCCGAGGCGCGGGCGATTAAAGCCGCCCACGGCTTCCCGGAGGACAACCCGGCGTTCTATCGCGGCATCTCGTCCGGCCCCTGGTTCGACCAGGTCAGCGCCCCGGTCCTCATCTTCCACGGCACCGGCGATACCAATACGCCCTACGCCTGGTCGGTGCGCACCGTCGATCTATTGCGCGCCGCGGGCAAGGACATCACCTTCGTCTCGCCCAAAGGCGAGAACCACCTGTTCAGCGACCGCGCCTGGTCCACGGGCGGCATCGGCGCGCAGATGCTGGCCTTCTTCGACCAGCACGTGAAAGGCCGGTAGCCGCTCGGCGGGGAACCGGGCAGCAGCCTGCGCCATGCAGCAAGAGGCGGCCCCATCGGGCCGCCTCCGCACTTTCGGACGGGTTGATCGCGCGGGGTGCTAATCCTCGCTGATCTCCACGCCCTGTTTCTTGGCCGCGCGCTTGATGCGCTCCTTGATCGTCCGCACGTCGTCTTTGTCGTATTTCGCGGCGTTGTCCTTGTGGTTGATATAGCTCCATGCCGCGCGGACATGCTCCGGCGTGTCGATGGGATACTTGTTGTTCACCGGGTCCGCGAACTGCACGTCGCCGTACTTATGCTCGCCTTCGGTCGGATTGACATCCTCGCGTTTGTCGATTTTGCTCATCGTATCATCTCCTTACTCGCGACCGGGGCCGCGCTACATCACGGTTGCGGGGCCGCCCCAACAGCCGGTCACGACTATACATGAGCATAGTGCGGGCCAACGCGGGATTCTGCCCTGTTTTGCGGCTCAGGTCGCTTGACAGGGCGGGCGGCATCCCGTATAATGATGCACGTCAACAGAGCCGGAGTTCGCTCCCGCTCTGTCGTTTATGGCGGGGTAGCTCAGTGGTAGAGCAGGGGACTCATAAGCCCTTGGTCGAGAGTTCAAATCTCTCCCCCGCCACCCAGTGCCCATGCAAGCAGAGAGCCGCCCTCACCGGGGCGGCTTTTGTTATACCGCCCGTAAAGAGGAGGAGTGAACAATGTACCTGCCCCCTGCATTTCGCGAGGATCGGCTGGAGGTGCAACACGAACTGATCCGGGCGCACCCGCTGGGCCTGCTCATCACGGCCGGGCCGTGCGGACTGGTGGCAAACCCGGTGCCTATGCTGATCTATCCTGATGAAGGTGAACTTGGTACCCTGCGCGCGCATATCTCGCGGGCCAACCGGCAGTGGGAAGAGATCGCCGCCGTGGGGGAATGCCTGGTGGTGTTCCAGGGGCCGCAAGACTATATCAGTCCATCCTGGTACGCCAGTAAGCAGGAGACGGGCAAGGTCGTGCCCACCTGGAACTACTGCACCGTCCATGTCTGGGGCCGGCCGCAGCTAATGGAAGATGCCGGCTGGTTGCGGCGGCAACTGAAGGACCTGACGCAGGCGCAGGAAGGCGCCCGCCCGCGGCCCTGGCGCGTGGACGACGCACCGGAGAGCTACATCGCCGGGCAAATGAAGGGCATCGTGGGCGTGGAGATCGCCATAACGCGCAGTGAAGGCAAATGGAAGCTGAGCCAGAACCGCTCGCAGGCCGATCGCAGCGGGGTGGTGGCGGGCCTGCGCCAGGACGGCGCGGCGCACGAACCGATGGCCGCCCTCGTCGCTGAGCGGCTGCACTCGGGAGGCCGATAGAGACGGTCGGTAGCGTTGCCCGGCGCATCCCTGGCCGGCAGGCGGCAGGCGGTTTTTCAGCGCACGCTTAAAGCGGAAACTCCATGCCGTCGCGCGCGCTGATGACTTGCAGCGCGCCGGGGGCCAGGCGCTCGGCGCGTGCGCGGGCGCGGGCCAGCATCGCGTCGAGCGCGTCGTCGTTGTGGTCCGGGTCGTGGTGGAACAGCGCCAGGCACTTGACCCCGGCCCGGATGGCGGCATCCACGGCCACTTCCGGCACATTGTGCCCCCAGCCGATGTGCGACGCATACTCCTCCAGCGTGTATTGCGCGTCGTGGATCAGTAAATCGGCGCCCCGCGCGAATTCCACCATGCGCTCGTCGATCACGTCGTAGCCCAGCAGGGCGTCCGCCGCCGGGGCCGGGGGACTCAGCGGCTCGTTGTCGGTCGCGTAGACGACGCTCTTCTCGCCCAGTTGCACGCGGAAGGCCAGGCTGGGAAGGGTGTGCTTCTGCAGGAACATGGTCAGCTTCGCGCCGTCCAGCAGGCACTCGCCCCCGCACATCGCGTGGAAGGTGAGGTGCGCGGGCAGACTCGCCAGAGCCACGGGGAAATAGCTCCAATCCATCTGCCCGGCCAGCAGTTCGACCAGCTTTTGTGTGCGGTCGCTACAGCCGATGATGCCGAAGCGGGCTTGCGGGGTGAAGACCGGGCGGAAGAAGGGGAAGCCCTGGATATGGTCCCAGTGGGTGTGCGTCAGCAGCAGATAGCCGGTGGGCGGGGTGCCGCCGGGGGCCGCTGCGGCCTGGGCCAGGTCGATGCCCAGGGGGCGGATGCCCGACCCGGCGTCGAAAATGAACACGTGGCCGGTGTCGCTGGTGACGCTGACACAGACGGTGTTGCCGCCGTAGCGCCGGTAGCTATCGCCGGAAACGGGAATTGAGCCGCGGGTGCCCCAGAATTTAACGTGGACCTTGGTGGGCGCCGCGAGGGCTTCGCTGCGCTCCACTTGCGCGGCCGCGTCGGGGGCGGGATCGCCGCGTCCATCCTGCGAGCCGTCATGAACCGCCGAGCCGGGTGCCGGTTCTGTGGGCGCGATCGGATCTGCCATAGGTACCGATTGCTCCTTTGTTACCCCAAACTCGCCGGGCCAATCCGGCGGCACTGCCTGCGCTGGTCGCGTGCTGGTCAGGTCTAGTATACACACGAACCGCCGGGCTATGCAATAGTATTACCGCCGCGGGCCGGAGGTTACTCCGGCGTCGCGGCGGGCGTGGTGTCCGCTGTCGCGGGTGCGGCGGGCGCGGCCTCCGGTGCGGCGGATGCGACGGCGGCCGGTGGCTCCGCGGGTTCTTCGGCGGGCAGATCCAGCCCGCGCGCGAGGATCTCCTGGCGGGCCATCTCCAGGTACTGGTCGCGGGTCAGCCAGCGGTTGGCGTACACCACGTTGTCGCGCTTATCCCCTTGCAACTCTTTCCGCAGGTTGTACTTCTTGCTGGTCGGCTCGCTTTGCAGCTCCGTGTAGACACCTAACAGGTGGTCACGGGTCAGGTTCCGTAAAGGGCGGTCGGCTGGCATACTGGCGCTCCTTGACATACCGCC
The DNA here is from genome assembly GCA_966434075.1 of uncultured bacterium. Lineage (GTDB taxonomy): Bacteria > Chloroflexota > Chloroflexia > QHBQ01 > JAICKM01 > JAICKM01. Next base: position 1,220 of record CBJNAR010000336.1, on the reverse strand, counting down.
CGGCGCACAACGTGCGGACGCGGCGGGAGTGTATTGCATCACTATAGCCGAAAACATGCCAACCGGCAAGGATCGATCCCGGCAGATATATACCATCATAAGAATACCTTAATTTTGCGTATAAAATGCCGAATCTCTCTTGACGCCCATCCATCTACGACATATACTCAGAGTAAGGAAATCTACAGCAGTTTTGAGAGATTTGATAGATTCCATGGATAACAGTGCGGCTGGAAAGCACGATATTGATAATATGAACCTCGCTGACGAGTGGATTACCCTCGCGGAGGCCGCTGCGCTCCTTGCGACGCCGCTGTCCACCGTGCGCCGCTGGGGCGACCAGGGCATCTTGCAGGTGCGCCGGACGCCGGGCGGCCATCGCCGGTTCTCGCGCGCCTCCGTTGTCGCGGCGCGCGACCGGGGGGCGGGGGCCACGTCGCCGGTGCTACCCGCGGCCGCGCCCTGGAACCTGGACCAGACCGTGCTGGCCCGCCAGAACTGGCACGCCCACTTCCAGGCTGCCGGGGAGGCGGGGCGCATGCGTGGCCTGGGCCAGCGGTTGCTGGGGCTGCTCATCCAGTACCTGACCCGCCGGGAAGAAGATAGCCGCTTCCTGGTCGAAGGCCGCGAGATCGGCACCGCCTACGGCACCGAGGCGGCCCAGTCCGCCGCGAGCCTGCACGACCTGGTCGAGGCGTTTCTGTTTTTCCGCAGCAGCTTCATGGCCCTGGCGCTCCAGGTGCCTGCCGCGGCCCGTGCCAACGACGCGGGCGAGATTGCCCGGCTGTGGCAGCGCGCCGACCGCTTTATGAACGAGGTGTTGCTGGGCACGATCCGCGGCTACGAGGCCGCGCGATCCGCCGAGCAACCGGGAGAACTCGACCGTCCATGGACCTGATTGTGACCGGGCTGAGCCACCAGACGGCTCCGCTGGAGGAACGCGAGGCGGCGACTCTGCGCGGCGAGAAGTTGCCCGACGCCCTGGCTCGGCTGGCCCGCGTGGCGGGGGAGGGCGCGATCCTCTCCACTTGCAACCGCACCGAGATCTACGCCTATAGCGACGGCGATCCGGCGGAACTGGCCGCCATGCTCCGCGCCGCGTTGCTCGGCCCTGCCGGATCGGGCGACCACTGGTATACGCGCAGCGGGGCGGATGCCGCCGCACACCTCTTTCGCGTGGCGGCGGGGCTGGACTCGCTGGTGCCCGGCGAGGTGCAGAT
>CBJNAR010000335.1:0-5155 GCA_966434075.1 uncultured bacterium | reverse complement strand
GGCGCGTCAGGCGCTGCCCGCGGTGGTTGAGGAAGAGCGCGTCCTCCTCCTGCTCGCCCACCAGGCGGGGCCGGCCGCGCGCCAGGTAGTCCTCCAGCGCCTGGCGCGCCGCGCTGACATCCAGCGGGATGATGCGCTCTTTGTTGCCCTTGCCCTGGCAGCGCAGCGCCATATGCGGCCCGATCGCGGCGCCGTTCACATGGGGCGGCACCTCGTCGGCGTCGATCACGTCGTCCAGGTTCAGCGCCACCAGTTCGCTGACGCGCATGCCCGTGGCGTAGAGCACTTCGAGCATGGCGCGGTCGCGCAACGCCTCCGGCGTCTCGACCAGCGTAGGTTGCAGCAACAGCGTCTCGACGTTGTCCACCGAGATGGCCTGCGGCAGATACTTGGAAACCCGCGGCGACTCCAGGTCCTGGGTCGGGTCGGCGGGCACGAGTTTCTCCGCCGCCAACCAGTGGAAGAACGATTTCACCGCCGCGATCTTGCGGGCCACGGTCGATGTCGCGTAGCTGCGTTCCTTCAGGAACAGCAGGAAATCGACGATATCGGCGCGATCCACGCCGGCCCAGGGGTCATCCCCGCGCTCTACAGCGGCCCGTTCGGGGGATGCGCTGTCGCCGCCAAGGTAGGCCAGAAACTGGGTCAGGTCGTTGCGGTACGCGGCGAGGGTATTCCCTGAAAAGCTCTTTTCGACCGCCAGATGAGCCAGGAATTCTTCGATTCGCTGGGTCTCCGGCACTCGCTGAGTCTCCGGCATTGCCGCCTCTCTCTCCCCGTCTGGCGGGGAAAACGGTCAAACCGCAGCTCGAATCGCCGCCTGCCAGGGAGCAGCGCCCAACGCTGGGGCTGTAAGGGTTGTCCTCCGGTGCACACGAACCGGGGCGGCATCGCGCCGGGATCGGCTCGGTCGACGGTTACCGGGCCGGGTCCTGGGGGGCCGATGCCAACCAGATGTTGTAGACTTTACGCCGGTTCAAGCCGAGTTCGCCGGCCACGTGTTGGACGGCGTCGCGGGGTGACAGGCCGTCCGCGACGAGTTCCTGGAGCCGCACCGCGGCGCGCGCTTCCAGGCTATCGGCCTCGGCGGCGCGGGTGGCCGCGTCGGGCGGCGGCGCGCCGTCGATCACCACGGTGAACTCCCCGCGGGGCGGCGTGGCCTGGAAGTGGGCCAGCGCCTCGCCGAGCGGGGCGCGCAGCACCTCTTCATGCATTTTGGTCAACTCGCGGGCCACCGCGCACGGGCGGTTCCCAAGCACCGCCAGTAGATCGGTGAGCAGGTCCACGAGGCGGTGCGGCGCCTCGTAACAGACCAGCGGCCAGGGCTGGGCCGCGACCTGCGCCAGCAGTGCGCGGCGTTCGGTCCCCTGCCGGGGGACGAAGCCCAGGTACGTAAAGCGAGTGGCCGGTAAGCCGCTCAGGATCAGCGCGGTGACGGCTGCGACTGGTCCCGGTACGGCGGTGACACTGTGGCCGGCGGCGAGCGCGGCCCGAATCAACTCCAGGCCGGGGTCCGAAAACCCCGGTGTGCCGGCGTCGCTCACCAGAGCGACATCGCCTTCGGCCAGCGCGGCGAGGATCGGCTCCAGCCGCGCGCGCTCGTTATGGGCGTGATAGCTGATCGCCGGAGTCGTGATGCCGAAATGGTTCAGCAACTTCCGGGTGTGGCGGGTATCCTCCGCCGCAATCAGCCGTACTTCGCGCAGCACGCGCAGCGCCCGCATCGAGAGATCTTCTAGATTACCGATCGGTGTGCTGACCACATGCAGCGTGCCCATAGTGTGCGCCTTGTTCTGTATTCTAGCAGGATTCCCGCGTTATGTCAATCATTTGGGCGGGGAGTTTGGCCGCTGATTTTATGTCGAGCAGACGAGCCGTCAGCCGTCAGCCGTCAGCCGTCAGGGATTATACGGGAGGCGATGAAGCAGTTGCTGAACAAGCGGCGCATGCGGGACCGCGGTAGAGGCAAGCGGGCACAGCCTTAGCGGGCAAAAAAAAATGCACCGGGCGGGGGCATTGGAGCCAGCCGCCGGTGCATCGTGATGATTTAGTATACCGCGCCCTGGCTTTTCCTGTACCGTCCAAAGGGCTAATCGCGAGACCTGACCTTCGGCGGGGGCGGGCGCTCGTACTTAAGTTGGAGATGCGGGCACCGGGCCGGCGGGTGCCCGGCGCAGCAGCACCACCAGCACCAGACCCGACAGCATGGCCGCCCCGGCCCAGCTTACGGCCGTGGTGAGAAACAGCGGTTCCAGCCGGACATCCGAACTGGCGCCGGGCAGCGCCCCCGGCCAACCCGCGCTGAGCACCGCCAGCCCGACGACGGCGCCCAGCCCTGGCGCGGGCGCCCACCAGAGGCCGCCGCGCAGATAGCGGCGCAGCACCAGCGCCTGGCCCAACCCCATGACGGTGGCACCGTAGATGGTCCAGGCGACCAGCAGATCGCCGATCAGCTCCGGGTGCTGGAACAGCACGTCGGCCAGCGCCGCCGCGGGGATCCAGCCGAAGGCGATGCTCAGCAGCAAGCCCGCGACGGCGGCCACCAGGCTGACCGCGGCCCAGATGTCGCCGCGCGCCCCAGGGACGATCCGCGCCAGGGCAACTCCCTGGGCTACCCCGATCCCGCCCCAGTACAGCAGCGCCGCGCCCGCCAGAATCGCGGGCCAGAGGGCGGGCGCGCCGGGCATGAGCAAGCCCACGGCAAACGGCACCACCAGCGCGGCGAGCAGCAGGCCGCCCAGCGCCCCCAGCATCGTGGCCGCCACCCAGCCCAGCCAGAGCCACCCGCCGGGGCGCGGGACCGGCGCAGGGCGCAGCACACCCCCGGCGGCGATCAGTAGATCCCCAGGATCAGCGGCGGCACCGGGACCGGGTCGGGGCTGATCGTGAAAGCGGCGGCCACGCGCTTCGCGACCTGCGCGGCGGCGGCGGGACTCGCAGCGTGGATGTCGATGAGCGAGTCGCCGGGGCGCACGGCCTCGCCGATCTTGCGGCGCAGCGTGAAGCCGACGGCGGGGTCGATCTGGGCGCCCTTCACCTCGCGGCCCGCGCCGAGCGTCACGGCGGCCAGGCCCAGTTCCTCGGCGTCGATAGTGGCGACGTACCCGGCGTCCGGCGCGGGCACCGGCACGACCGCGGGCGCCACCGGCAACTGCTCGGGGTGGTCGATATAGCCGGCATCGCCGCCCTGGTAGGCGACGAAGGCGCGCAGCTTGGCGCGGGCCGCGCCGCTCTGCAACCCCTCCAGCAGCACGTCCCGCGCCGCCGCGGCGTCCGCGGCCTTGCCCGCCATTAGCAGCAACTGGCTGCCCAGCGCCAGGGCCAGGTCGAGCAGGTCGGCGGGGCCGTCGCCGCGCAACGTCTCGACGGCCTCGCGGACTTCGAGCGCGTTGCCGATGGCAAGCCCCAGGGGCTGATCCATGCTCGACAGCACGGCGCGCACCTGTAAGCCCGCGGCCCGCCCGATGGATACCATCGCCTCGGCCAGCGCCCGCGCGTCGGCTTCGGTTTTCATGAAAGCGCCCTGGCCCACCTTCACGTCCAGCACGATAGCGTTGGCCCCGGCGGCCAGCTTCTTCGACATGATGCTGCTGGCGATCAGCGGCAGGCTCTCCACCGTGCCGGTCACGTCGCGCAGGGCGTAGAGCCGCCCGTCGGCGGGGGCCAGGTCGCTCGTCTGCGCGGCGACGACCATGCCCACCCGGCGCACGCCCTCGACGAACTCGGCGTCGCTCAGTTGCACCCGGAAGCCGGGGATCGACTCCAGTTTATCGATGGTGCCGCCCGAAAAGCCCAGCCCCCGCCCCGACATCTTGCCGATGGGCACGCCCGCGGCGGCCACCAGCGGCGCGACAACAAGAGTGGTCTTGTCGCCCACGCCACCGGTGCTGTGCTTGTCGGCCACGAAGGGCGCGGCGCCGCTGAGGTCCAGCCGCCGCCCGGAGTTGACCATGACGCTGGTGAGGGCGGCGGTTTCCTCGGGTGTCATGCCGCGCCAGCAGACGGCCATCAGCCAGGCGGCCACCTGGTAGTCGGGCACCGAGCCGTCGAGCATCCCGCCGATCAGCCACTCCAGTTGCTCGCGGGTGTGCGCCTCGCCGTTGCGTTTGGCGAGAATCAGGTCTACTGCGCGCATGTCTCCTCCTCCCAGGTGCAGTATCGCCGGATCAAGGGCGACCGGTGCCGCCTGCGTTATTCGCTCGGCGTGCGCGGCGGGCGGCGGATCGACGCCACCCGGCCTTTGCGGCGCGCCGGGCGCGGGGCCGGCTCGGGTGTGTCGAGGGCCGGCCCATCGCCGGTCTCCAGCCAGGACTGGGCCAGATCCGCCGGGATCGCGGGCAGGTCGGCATAGGCCGGGCCGCTGGGTTCGGGCAGCCCGGAGAGCGGTTCGGCCAGCGTGAGATCGACCTGGCCGAGCAGCGTCGTCAACTGGACCACCTCGCCGCCTTGCAGGTAGACGCGCGGCAGGCGTTTGTTGAGATGGGTCAGCAACTCATAGGGGATCGTGTCGATGAGCGCGGCCAGGTCGGCGAAGGAGACCTGCTCTTTGCCCTGGCGGCCCGCTACGACGACGGGATCGCCCTCGCGCACGCCGGGGATGCCGGTCACGTCGATGGTCGTCTGGTCCATGCTGACCCGCCCCACGACCGGCGCCCGCCGCCCGCCAACCAGCATGTAGCCGCGATTGGACAGCGCGCGGTGGTAGCCGTCGGCGTAGCCCATGGGCACCAGCGCGAGGGTGCGCGGGCCCGGCGCCCGGTAGGTGCGCCCATAGCCGACGGTGGCCCCCGCGGGCACGGTGAACAGGCGGGCGATACGGGCATGGACCGTCACCACGGGCGCCAGCCGGACGGTGTGGCTGGAGTCGGGCGCCGGGTAGTGCCCGGTGAGCATGATCCCGGCGCGCACCAGATCCAGGTGGCTCTCCGGCAGTTCCAGGATGCCCGTGCTGCTCGCAGCATGGACGAGGGCGAAGGTGATGCGCTGGCGGGCCAGGCGCTGCTGCACACTCAGCAGCGTTTCAAGCTGCCGGGCGGCGTAGTCGTCGCCGGGTTCGCCGGCGTTGGCGAAGTGGGTGTAGAGGCCCTCCAGGCGCAGCCCCGGCATGGCGGCCAGCGTTTGCGCCAGGGCCACGAGCTCGTCGGGGTCGCGCCCG
>CBJNAR010000334.1:0-5172 GCA_966434075.1 uncultured bacterium | reverse complement strand
GCGCAGGGCCGGCGGCATCTTACGCCACCGGCCCGGCATTTGATCTGCGATTGACGATCCTCAGCCCGCGCAGGCGGGCTTCGTTGTGCTAGCCCGCCCCTTTAGGGGCCGGGCGGTGCCGCTACCGCGCGCCGCGCATGGGCGGGTGCTCCCGCTACCGCCCGCCCGCCCATGGCCGGGCGATCCCGCCCCATCGGGCGACCCGGTGCGCTAGGCCTCGGCTTCCTCCCAGTCGCGGGCGCGGGTCACGGCCTTCTTCCAGCCCTTGTAGAGCTTCTCGCGCGTGGCCTCGTCCATCTGCGGGGTGAACCGGCGGTCCAGCGCCCAGTTCTGCTGGATCTCGGCCTGGTCCTTCCAGTAGCCCACGGCCAGCCCGGCCAGGTAGGCCGCGCCCAGCGCCGTCGTCTCGGCCACCTGCGGGCGCTCGACCGGCACGCCCAGGATGTCGGCCTGGAACTGCATCAGGAAATTGTTGGCGACCATGCCGCCGTCCACGCGCAGCTCCTTCAACTCGTCCCCGCTGTCCGCGACCATGGCCTCCAGCAGGTCGCGGCTCTGGTAGGCCACCGACTCCAGCGTGGCGCGGGTGATCTCGGCGCGGCCGCTGCCGCGGGTCAGGCCCAGGATGGCGCCGCGGGCGTACTGGTCCCAGTAGGGCGCACCCAGGCCGACGAACGCCGGCACGACGTAGACGCCGCCGCTGTCCTGCACCGACATCGCCAGCGCCTCGGTTTCGGCGGCGGTGCCGATGATCTTGAGGCTGTCGCGCAGGTACTGCACCGCCGCGCCGGTGACGAACACCGAGCCTTCGAGGCAGTACGTGACCTTGCCGTTCAGGCCCCAGCCGATGGTGGTCAGCAGGTTGTTCTTGCTGGGCACGGCGGTCTCGCCGGTGTTCATCAGCATGAAGCAGCCGGTGCCGTAGGTGTTCTTGGCCATGCCCGGCGTGTAGCACGCCTGGCCGAAGGTCGCCGCCTGCTGGTCGCCGGCATCGCCCGCGATGGGGATCGAGCCGCCGAGCAGATCGGCCACCGAGTGCCCGTAGACCTCGCTGCTCTGGGTGGCCTTGGGCAGCATCGCCGCCGGGATGTTGAACTCCTTGAGGATGTCCTCATCCCACTTCAGGTCGTGGATGTTGAACAGCATGGTGCGGCTGGCGTTCGAGTAGTCGGTAACGTGGACCTCGCCGCCGGTGAGCCGCCAGATCAGGAAGGTGTCGATGTTGCCGAACAGCAACTCGCCGCGCTCGGCCCGTTCGCGGGCGCCCTCGACGTTATCCAGCAGCCATTTCACCTTGGTGCCGCTGAAATAGGCGTCGATGACCAGGCCGGTCTTGTCGCGGATCTTGTCGGTCCAGCCGCGGCGCTTGAGGTCGTCGCAGAAGCCGGCGGTGCGGCGGTCCTGCCAGACGATGGCGTTATGGATGGGCCGGCCCGTCGCGCGGTCCCAGATCACGGCGGTCTCGCGCTGGTTGGTGATGCCGATGGCGGCGAAGTCGCTCGCCTGCAAGTTCTTTTCCTGCATCACCTTCTTGGCGACGTTCATCTGGCTGCTCCAGATGTCTTCCGGGTTATGCTCGACCCAGCCGGGCCGGGGGAAGATCTGCTCAAACTCCTGGTTGCTCTGCGCCACCACATGGCCGCTGTGGTCGAAGATAATGGCGCGGGAACTGGTGGTGCCCTGGTCCAGGGCCAGAATATACTGGGTTTCAGCCATGATATGCGCTCCTTTGCGTGCTACACAGCGCGGATGGTTGGTGGGCGCGACCCCTGCCGCGCCCGGTCACTCCCGATGCGAATCAACCGGCGGCCACCCCGGTCCGCCCCACGCCCCGCCCGTCTCCTCCCTGCCCGCGCCGGGCAGAGGGGCCGGGGGCAACAGGCCCGCCCGTCTCCCCCCTTCCCGCGCCGGGAAGGGGGGCCGGGGGGAATAGGCCCGCCACACTGACCACTGACCACTGACCACTGACCACTCGTCGTACTCAGCACTCAGCACTCGTCAAGTCGTGGCGCCCTGCTTGTCGATGACGGTTTCGCCGCGCACGGTCACGTCGGCTTCGGGTTCGCCGCGCGCCACCAGGTACTGGTTGATGCCGTAATCGTAGACATAGGCCCCGACGGCAGCGCCCACTAACGGACCGATAATGGGCACGAGGAAATAGGGCAAGGCGACACCGAAGAAATCGGCTGTATAGGTGAAGGGATTGAGGCCCCAGCCGCCGATGCTCGTGAGCAGGCGCGGGCCCAGGTCACGGGCCGGGTTGATGGCGTAGCCGGCGTTGCCGCCCATGGCCATGCCGATGACCACGACGAGCAGACCGATGACGAAGGGGGCCAGGTTGGATTCGACCGGCAGGTTGCGCTTGTCGATGATCGCCAGGATCAGGGCCATGAGCAGGGCGGTGCCGATGATCTGGTCGAGCATGGCGTTGCCCCACTGGACGCCCGCCGCCGCGTTGTTATAGGTGGCGAAGATGGTAGCGGTCGCGGGGGTGCCCGAACCGGCGACGCCCGCGGCGGCACCGCGCACGATATTGTGGGCCGCTTCGTAGGCGGCAATGGCGGGATTATAGTTCAACAGCAGCAGGCCCGCGGCGCAGAACGCGCCGACGATCTGGGCGAGCGAATAGGGCAGCACTTTATTCCAGGGGAAGCCGCGGCGCAAGGCCAGGCCGAGCGTCACGGCGGGGTTGAGGTGGGCGCCGGTCAGGCCGCCCGCCACATACACACCCATCGTCACCGCCAGGCCCCAGGCCCAGGTAATTGTCTGCCAGTCGCCTTTACCTAATGCCACTACCATGGCGACCACACCATCGCCGAAGATGATGAGGACCATGGTGCCGAGGAACTCTGCTAGCAGTTCCCCGAACAGCCCGTTACGTCTCATCCTGCATCTCCTTCTGTTAGGACGCGGCCTCCTGCCGGTCGCGCCCGTTGATTGGCCGTGCGCCGGCACCGCACACAGTCATACTCTACCTCACCAGCGATTGCGGCATGTTTGCGGGGGACCACCTCCTTCGGGCGCGCCCAGGCCGGGCGTTCAGCTATGCGTATCCTGCCGGTCGAGGGCCGGTTCCGCTTCAGGGGCGGGCTTGCCCGCCTCGGTCCGGCCCACTAGTTCGCGATACTCCGCCACCTGGCGCGCGGTTGCGGCGGCGTCCCAGCCCAGTTCGCGCGCCATGAGGGCGGCGACCACCGGGGCCGCCGCGCTGCCGTGGTCCCAGGCTTCAAAGTCGACGCGCAGCCGCCGGTCGAGCACGTCGTCCAGAGTCAGCGCCATCTCATAGCGGCAGGCGTAGACCACCTCGGCCATGATGTAGGGCAGGTCGGGCACCACGCGGGCGGCCAGCGCGGGGTCGGCGGCGATCAGGTCGAGGATGACGCCCGCCGCCGCGCCGTAGCGATCGAGGCGGCGCACGGTGTCGGGGCGCAGCCCATAGCGCGGCGCCGCGTCCGCCACCCGGCGCGCGGTCTCCTTCCAGCCGACGGTGCCGGCCAGCGGCAGCCGCTCGGTGACGTGGGCGATGGGGTCGCCCTGCGCGCGGCTGATGCGGTCCACGGTGTCCTGGGCCATACGCCGGTAGGTGGTCAGCTTGCCGCCCACGATGGTGACCATGCCGCCGGGGCTGTCGATCACGGCGTGCGTGCGCGAGAGCTTGGACGAGGCGGCGGCGCTCTTGGTCGAGCGCACCAGGGGCCGGTAGCCCGCCCAGGTGCTGATGATGTCGGCTTCGGTCAGCGGGCACTGCATGTAGCGGTGGATGTGGCGCAGGATATAGGCGACATCGTCCTCGGTGGCCGCCGGGTGGTCGATGTCGCCGCCCTCGGTGTCGGTGGTGCCGATGGTCACGCGGGCGCCCCAGGGCACGATGAACAGCAGCCGCCCGTCCTCGGTTTCGGGCAGGACGATGGCGTCCTTGCCCATCTTGAGCGCGGCGCGGGGCACCGTCAGGTGGACGCCCTTGGCCGGCTCGACGTGGATCTGGGGCTCGCCGCCCGTCAGCGCCTCGATGCGCCCGGCCCACACGCCCGCCGCGTTGACCACCGTGCCCGCCGGGATGCGGTAGTCCGTGCCGGTCATGCGGTCGCGCAGCCGCGCCGCCGTGATGCGCCCGTCCGCCATGTCAAAGCCCGTGACCTCGGCGTAGTTCGCCACCAGCGCGCCGTGCCCCGCCGCCGTGCGGATGACGGTCGCGGTCAGCCGGGTGTCGTCGGTCTGGGCGTCATAATAGATGAAGGCGTCGTTCATGCCCTCGGTCTTGAGGCAGGGCGCCATCTGTGCCACGGCGCGCTTGCTCAGGCGGCGGTGGCGGCGCACGCCCAGCCGGCCCGACAGCACGTCGTACAGCAGCAGGCCCGACTGGATCAGGTAGCTCATGCCGATGCCGCCGGGCGGCACGATGGGCGTGCCCAGGGGCCGCTTGTTCTCGGCGTAGAGCGGCAGCACGAAGCCGATGGGCTGCACCAGGAAGGGCGCGTTGCGCACCAGCAGCCCGCGCTCGACCAGCGCCTCGCGCACGAGGGCGAAGTCATACTGCGGCAGGTAGCGGATGCCGCCGTGGACCAGCTTGGTCGATTTGCTGCTGGTGCCGCCGGCGAAATCGCCCTTCTCGACCAGGCCCACCCGGTAGCCGCGCGCCGCGGCGTCCACCGCCACGCCCGCCCCGGTGATGCCGCCGCCGACGACGAAGATGTCCACGCCCTCGGCGGCCATGCGCTCCAGCGCCGCCGCCCGCTCGGCGGCCGATAATGGTTCCGTAGCCATAATACGCGTACCTTACGTTTCTGCCGCCTCGGCGGCGGTTAACAGAGCCTCGACATCCGCGGGCGTGGCCTGGGCCAGCGCCTGCGCGGCCAGCGTTTGGGCCGCGGCGGCGTGCAGCTCGCGGATCGCCCGCTTCACGGCCGGGATGGCAGCCGGCGCCATGCTCAACTCGTCCACGCCCAGGCCCACCCAGAGCGGCGCCCAGGCCGGGTTGCCCGCGGCCTCGCCGCAGATGCCCGTCCAGTGCCCGGCGACGTGCGCCGCTTCGACCGTCCGGGCGATCAACTGCAACACCGCCGGGTGGATCGGGCTGTAGAGATGGGCCACCCGCGCCGCCCCGCGATCCGCCGCCAGCGTGTACTGGGTCAGGTCGTTGGTGCCGATGCTGAAAAAGTCGGCCTCGGCGGC
>CBJNAR010000333.1:0-5183 GCA_966434075.1 uncultured bacterium | reverse complement strand
GGCGGCGCTGCCGCCCGGCCCCGACCTGGTGCCGCTGGCGCTGGGGCCAGGCGCCGACTTACCGAGCCAGGCGCGCCGCCTCTTCGCCGCCCTGCGCGACCTCGACCAGGTCGGGGTCGATCTGATCATCACTCGCGCCCCGGCGCCCGCCGGGTTGGGGCTGACCCTACGCGACCGGCTGCGTCGCGCCGCCTCCGGCCGTGTGCGCCGCGTGGAGTAGTGCGCCTGCCCTGATAGGGACAGGTCGTCTCTTAACGGGCCGGTTTGAAACCGGCCCCTACACCGCGAAATTAGCTTGACGGGCTACCGGTTGACGGTCTCCGTACCTACGCGCTGTACGGGCCGGTTTCAAACCGGCCTGCCGCCCCACGCGCGTTGTAGGGGCCGGTTTCAAACCGGCCAGCTGTCGCATGGGCGGCGATAGGGCCGGCGGCTAGCAACCCAGGACCGCGCGGCGCTCGTCGAAGCGGCGCAGGACGTTGCGACGATAATGGCCGGTGTGGCCCTTGCACTGGCTCGGGGTACAGGCCACCTCGCCCTGTCCCGTCGGGTCGGCGCCCAGTTTGCGGCGCAGGCGCTCCAGTTCCCAGTGTTCCCAGCGATCCAGCAGGCGCGCGCTGAGGACGCGCTCGGCGAGCCGTTGCAGCGGGTGGGGCCGGTCGCGCCGGGCGACCGGGGCCGGCCAGGGGCGGGCGTTGGGCAGATAGCGCCCCAGCCAGCCGTTGGCCGCCAGCATCTCGGCGTAGACGGCGTGCCCGCCCGCCGGGCGCATCTGCGCCAGTTCGTGCGCGATGAACAGATCCTGCTGCGGCAGGGCCAGGCTATCGGCGGCCAGGATAAAGTTGGGGCAGATCTCGTCCCCGAACAACCGGATGCCGCGCACGGCCAGGATCAGCAGGCGGCGGCAGATCCAGACCCGGCCCGGCGCACTGATCACCAGCAGGTCGATGTCGGGGTTGCCCGCCACGTTGTCCATCGCCAGAGCGCCGGTGACGGCGAGCATGCGCACAAAGGGGAAGTGGCGCAGCAGCCGGGTGTAGCGCGCGGCGCGTGGCCAGAGCCGGGCTGAGGCCGCCGCGCGCTCTCGCCGGGTGGCAACCACCGCCTCCCGCCCGCGCAGGAAGTAGAACCCATTGCGGCTATCGATGTGCCCCACCAGGTGCGCGTCGTCGCGCAAGGCGCGCGCCGTGGTGGCGGGCGTGGCCGGGCAATCCATCAGGTAATGGGCAATTTCCTCGCAGGTCAGCGGGTAGTCGAACAGATCGGCATAAACCAGGGTGCGCAGGATCGCGCGGCTCAGGGCGCTCGGCGTGGCGGCCGCCACGGGCGGCGCGACCTTCGCGGGCATGACACTGCTGAGATCCGGTTCGGGGAAGGGGAAGTGCGGGATGGTGGACATAGTACGCCTCTGTTATCGGTTTCTGGAATAGCAGGACGGCGTCAATCAGGGCATGTGGGCTGACGGCTCCTTAATTTTTCAGGATCAGCCCGTCACAGCAACCCCATTGTAGGCGATTTTCTCGGGAGATGCAACCACGCCCCGGCGCGGATCCGTGGCCTGCTACCTCGGTCCGCGGGCGCGCCAGGACGTTTCTACTCCCCACAACGCCGGGGATCGGGCAAAAGTAGCGGCCTCACCAGACAAGTTGCCGCGATTTGCTGACCGGGCCGGGTGCCGGGCTGGCCTGGATTATGCTCCAGCCCGCAGTGTCCGCTCGTTGTATTCGCCGCGGCATGTGAGCAAGGAGGCATCGGTGACTTTTGAGGAAATCGTGCGTATCGTCACCAGTTGGCTGGCGAACCTGGCCGATCTCAGCGGCGCAATCGTGGTCGGCGTGGCCGCTGTCCGCGGCTTGCTGGCCTTCCTGACGGCCATCGGCGGCCTGGTGCTGCGGCGGGGCACCGTGACGAGCGGGAATGAGATACCGAAAGAGGAGATCCGGCTCAGCCTGGCGCGCTCGCTGGCCCTGGCACTCGAATTCGAGGTCGGTGCCGATATTCTGCGCACGGTCGTGACGCCCAGTTGGAACGACATTGTATTGCTCGGCGCCATTATCCTGCTGCGCACGGTGTTGAACTATTTCTTGCAGCGGGAACTCGACGCGGCCACCAAGCGGGCGGCCGGGATGCTCGCCACGGAGCCGGTCCGCGACCAGGTGGCGCACGACGGCAACTTGCGGCCCGTGCCTGTCGCGGCGGCATCCGAGGGCGCGCGGCGGGGCTAAGCCGGGGAGTAGGGCCGGGGTGTAATAATCGGTGGCATACTAAATGGAGGCGCGGCCCGTATGACGGCCCGGCGAAACACAATTTGAAGGAGGTAGCCAGACCCCCATGCCCAGTTCGATGCAGCAGTTGGTGCTCAAGGAAGGTGACATCTTCATCGTCACCGACGAATACGGCAATATCCCCGAGAACACGCCGCTCGGTCTGTATTACCATGACACGCGCTACCTCAGCCTGCTGAATCTCAAAGTCAACGGCACCGATCCCGAACTACTCAATTCGACCAGCGGGCAGAACTTCATGAGCAACCTGCAATTCGCCAATACCCTGTTCCACCTGGACGGCGGCACGGTGGTGCTGCCCCAAACGATCAGCATCCGGCGCAACCGGCTGGTGCGAGGCGGGTTGTACGAGCGGATCGGCTGCATGAACTACAATCGCTTCCCGGTCACGCTGACGTTGCTGCTGGAGATGGGCGCCGACTTCCGGGACATGTTCGACGTGCGCGGTTTCGCGCGGGACCGCTGGGGCGAGTTGCGCCCGCCCGTGCTCGACGATACGGGGCTGCACCTGAGCTACCTGGGGCTGGACGGGGTGGAGCGGCAGACGCATATCCGGTTCAGCCGCCCGCCCGACAACGCCGAATTGCGCGCGGCTCCCTCCTCGCAGCCGACAAGCAGCGAGGCGGGCATCATGATCCCGGTGGTCGATGCCGAGGGCCGGCACCCCGTGATCCAGGCGCCGCGCGCGGTGCTCACCTGGCGCGTCACCCTGGCGCCACAGCACCCCTTCGCCCTCAGCATGCACGTCTATCCCGAGAGCCTGGGCGCGACGGAGCCTGAGCCGCCGTTCGACCAGGCGGTGCAGCAGATGCGCCGGTCGTACAGCGGCTGGCAGGCGCACAGCAGCGAGATCACCACCTCCAGCGAAAGCTTCACCCGGCTGCTGGCGCGCAGCAGTTGGGATCTGCGGGTGCTGTCGGAGGAGCTGGAGCAGGGCTATTTCCCCAGCGCCGGCATCCCCTGGTATGCCTGCCCGTTCGGGCGCGACAGCCTGATCACTTCCCTGCAATCGCTGATGCTCAATCCGGGGCTGGCGGTGGGCACATTGCGCGTGCTGGCCAGGCATCAGGGCAAAGTCGTGGACGCCTGGCGCGAGGAAGAACCAGGCAAGATCCTGCACGAGGTCCGCTTCGGCGAGATGGCCCGCCTGCAAATGGTGCCGCATACGCCCTATTACGGCACCGTGGATGCCACCCCGCTCTTCGTCATGCTCTTTGTCGAGACGATGCGCTGGCTGCACGACGAGCAACTCTATGCCGATCTGCTGCCCAATGTACTCCGCGCCATCGATTGGATCGACCAGTACGGCGACAAAGACGGCGACGGCTTCGTCGAGTATGTCGCGAGCCGGTCCAACGGCGGCATCCGCAACCAGATCTGGAAGGACAGCGACGACTCCACGCAATTCCCCGACGGCACGCTGGCCGAGACGCCGATCGCCGCCTGCGAGGTGCAGGGCTATGTCTACGCCGCCAAGTTGGGGCTGAGCGAGTTGCTGCGCGAGCACGGCGACACCGCCCGCGCCGACCGGCTGGCCGCCGAGGCGGCCACGTTGCGGGCGCGCTTCAACGAGCGGTTCTGGATGCCTGCCGCTAATTATTATGCCCAGGGCCTCGACGCGCGCAAAGTCCAGATCCCGACCATCACCAGCAACCCCGGCCACTGCCTCTGGGCCGGTATTTGCGACGAGGACAAGGCCGAGGCCGTGGCCCGCCGGCTGATCGCCCCCGACATGGCCTCGGGTTGGGGCGTGCGCACGATCAGCAGCCGCAGCCCGTCGTACAACCCGATGAGCTACCATAACGGCTCGATCTGGCCGCACGACAATTCGATTGTCATCGCCGGGCTGCGCCGCTATGGCCGGCGCGATGCGGCGTTGCAGGCCGCCACGCAACTCTACCAGGCCGGCTTGCACTTCCGCTACTATCGCCTGCCCGAACTGTTCTGCGGGTTCGACCGCGACGACCGCTACGGCGCGGGCCCGGCGGAGTATCCGGTGTCGTGCAGCCCGCAGGCGTGGGCGGCGGGCGCCCCGCTGCTGCTGATCCAGAGTTTGCTCGGGCTGGAGCCGGGGCCGGCGGGGGAGCCGCCGCGCCTCGATCCCTGGCTGCCCGCCTGGCTGACCCAGGTCATGATCCGCCATCTGCGCATCGGGGCGCGGCGCTATCAGGTGGAGATTCAGGGGGGCCCGGACGCGCCGCCGGTCGTACACGTAGGCGAGAGCCTGGAGGAGAAAGACTAAGTCCGGGTTCTTGACAGGCGGCGCGGGTTCTGCCATAATGAAGTTATCCAAAACCTTTTCGGCATGCGCCGGTGGGCGAATTCTGCTGCCGCCACGCGGCGGCTTGTGTGCAGGCCCTGTGACGGGAGCTGACGAGCATGGCGACGATCTTCGACGTTGCGGAAAAAGCCGGGGTGTCGATTACCACCGTGTCCCGCGCCCTCAACGGCTATAGCGACGTAAATGAGGAAACGCGCAAACGGGTAGCCGATGCCGCGGCGGCGCTCAACTACTACCCGAGCGCGGCGGCGCGCAGCCTGCGCGGCAAGCGGACCAATACGATCGTCTTTGCGCCCCACCTGCGCGCGCGGGCGGAATCCGAGCCGTTCTTCAAGGAGTTCACGGGCGCCCTGGCGCTGGCCTGCTTCAAGCACGACCTGAGTCTGCTGGCGACCGCTGCCGACACCGCGAAGGAGACTCGCGCGCTCTATCGCGCGCTGGCCGGCAGCCGCCGCGCCGACGGCATTATTATCGCCGACGTGACGCCGCAGGATGAGCGCATCGCGCTACTACAGGAGATCAACATCCCCTTTGTCGCCTTCGGGCGCACCAGCAACTACGCCGACCTGTCCTATCCGTTCGTGGACGTGGACGGCGCTGCGGGCGTGCGCGCCGTG
>CBJNAR010000332.1:0-5203 GCA_966434075.1 uncultured bacterium | reverse complement strand
GACCGGGTGCGCGCCGTGGCCGAGGCCAGCCCCGAGTACAAGGTCTCGCCCACCGGCGAGATCGCCATCCCCAAGGAGGAGCGGGCGCGGCTGGTCAAGGAGCTGGAGTCGCAGATGAAGATCGCAGCCAAGGCGCTGGAGTTCGAGAAGGCGGCGCTGCTGCGCGACCAGATTGTCGAACTGCGGCGCAGCATGGAGTAGCCGGAGCGCCCATGCCCCCGTACCAGGCCGTCTTTTTTGACGCAGGCGATACCCTGCTCGACTTCTATACCACCGGGGAGCGCGTGACGCGCATCGTGCAGGAGGCGACGAGCCGCCACATCCCGGCGGAGGAAGCGGCGCCTTACTTCGAGGCGGCGTTCCACCACGCGCTGGGCGACGCGGCCAACGGCCTGCTCTGGGTCAATGACCACACCAAAGAATGGGAATACTGGCGGACGTATTACGCCGGCTGGCTGGCCGCCGCGGGCGTGCCCGCCGACCCGGCGCTGGTGGAGCAACTGGTCGAGGACACCATCCAGGTGGAGATCTACGCGGCGTTCGACGATGCGGCCCCGACGCTGGAGGCGTTACGCGCCGCCGGCCTGGGCCTGGTGCTCATCTCGAACGCCTTTCCCTCGATGCAGCGCATCATGCAGCATCTGGACCTGGAGCGCCACTTCGACACCTGCCTCTATTCCTGCTTCGTGGGCCACGAGAAGCCGCAGCGCGCCATCTTCGACCTGGCGCTGGAGGCGACGAATCTGCCCCCCGCCGCCACCTGCTTCGTGGACGACCTGCCGCGCAACGTGGAAGCCGCCACGTCCCTCGGCATCCAGGGCTTCCTGCTCGACCGCCGGCACCGCCACCGCCATAGCCCGCTGCCCCGCCTCGCCAACCTGGCCGAGTTCCGCGCCGTGTTGGGCGTGTAACCGCCCCACGCATGTCTTACGATTCCGTAAAGATTGGGCCTGCGTACTTGCTTACAGGATTGGGGACATTTCGCAGGGGCCGGTTCACGACGCGGTAAGACGGGTCGGCTACACTGAAAAAGATAGGACCTGGCCGCCGGTTCTAATTGCGTCAGCTAGCCGGCGGTCGGGGTCCCGCCCCTTGGTTCTCATGATCCCACTGTCCCCGGTCCCTTGCCTGCGTAGATGTGTAATGCGACCATAGCACACTAAGCATAGCAAGCAGAATCTAGATCAGAGGTCTTCCAGCGCGACGGTTCTGACAGAATCCGCTGGATCATGTTTTAGTTGTTCGATTACATGCACTAGCTCTTGTTTGTCGGCTGAACTAAGTCTTGCTATGAGAGAAACCGTTGCTGCTCGTATTTCCTTGTTACCTGACTCCGTGGCGCGGCGTAGAACATCGAGATACGCCAATCTGTTGCGGTATCCGGCGTCCACGACGAAACGACCAAGGGCGTAGAAATCCCCTGCATCTTCGTAGTCAAGACTTGCCGCCAAGGCCGATAAAACCTCAGGTTCGCTGCCACCAATATGGACAATCGCTTGCTGTGCGGCGCCTGCCGCGCCAGAGGGGCCACTGGCTAGCCCAATCAACGCGGGTATCGCCTCCACCGCATCGGGACCGAACCAACCCAGCATCGTGGCAGCAAAATATCTTCCCTCGTAATCGTCCAGCTTTTGTATGAGCAACGGGATCGCCGTATCCTTCTCCAACAAGAGTGTGCTAACAGCGTCCAGTAGGCGATCCACAACATCCCGAGAGTAAGCCGGTAAGGTTCCCGCCTCGGAACGATATCGTCGTAAGCGTTGAACGAGCGCGGCAGTCGAAAGCGGAGTATCGGCCAGGATTCCGTTGACGAGATCGATGATCTCATGGAATGCAGTGCCCTCGGAGCCGGGGCCGAACTCTAGCGAAAACAAAGTATCTAGTGATTCCGACATGGGATCTTTCCCAAGCCTTTGTTTAATGGTGGAGGCCGGTGACGATCAACTACTCGTCCGCCGGCTCGATGCTGCAATCGAGGCCGAAGGACTGGATGCGGTCCTGGTAGTACTCCGCTTCCTCGCGCGTGCAGACGCGGACCAGGCCCTTGCCCTTGAAGTGGGCTTCGAGCATGATGCGCGTGGCGTCCTCGATCTTGAGGCCGGGCACGGCTTTCACCAGCGCCTGGATGACGTAGAGCATGTCGTGCACGTCGTCGTTGTGCAGGAGGACGCGCCAGTTGGGGGCCAGGCGCGGGTCCGCGCGCGCGGGGGTGGCGGGGCGGACTTCGGTCTCCGTTTGAGCGGCGGCCCCCTGCCCCGGATAGCCCGGCATCATGGCAGCCAGCCCTTGTCGCGCAGCACGGACACGCCCAGCAGGCCCAGCAGCACTTCGCTCGGCGTGCCCGCATATTCGGGGTGATACTCGAAGCGCGCCCGCTCGAAATACTGCACCGTGTACGTCCTGCCGTCGGTGGGGCTGACCTCGGCGATCTCCTCGGAGATGGGGTAGCCGAACTGGGCCAGGCCGCCGTGCGCCTGCCAGTAGGTCAGGAAGCCCGAGTTGAGCGAGTGCTGGGTGGGCGGGAAATAGACATGGCCGGGCCGGTTGGGGAAGGGCGGGATGGTCGGGAAGACGCGCCCCGCCGTGACGGTGGCGCCCAGCCGGCCCAGCAGCACCGAATAGGGCGTGCCGGCGTATTCGGGGTGATACTCGAACCGGTTGCGCTCGAAGTACTGCACCGTGTAGCCGCCCTCGTTGAATTCCTCGGTCAGCGGGTAGCCGAAGATGGGCAGGCCGCCATGCGCCCGCCAGTACTCCAGGAAGCCGCCGCCCAGGTTGTGGTGCGTCTGCGTGAAGTAGATCGTGCCCGGCTGGTTCGACGGCGGCGCCGGGTCGAGCGCCGAACTGGGCGCGGTGATGCGATAGGTGCGCAGCCCGGCGGCGGCGATCTGCACCTGGTCGCCGTTGCGGGTGAAGGGCACGGGCGTCCAGGTGCCGTCGGCCTGGCGCACGCGCACGCCCAGCGCCACGTCCGGCCCGATGCGGCCCAGCGTCGCGGGCAGGTTCACGCTCACCGACCCCGGCCCGCTGGTCCAGACATCGACCTGCCGGGCCACCTCGCGCTGCCAGGTGAGGAACACCAGCAGCGGCAGGCTGCCGTTGGCCGTATACTGCACCACGTCGGGAGCGGGCGAGGTGGTGCCGCCCAGGAAGCGGGCGTTGGGCGCGCTGTAGGTGAAGCGCACACCCCCGGCCTGGTCGGCGTTCAGGTCGCTGAAGGTGCCCGGCGCCGGGTCGGCAGACATGTAGGGCATCAGCGCCGAGAGGGCGTAGGCCGCGATTTTGGGTTGCAAGTTATCATCATACAGCCCGTAGGCGTTCTGGGACGCATTTTCGCCGCCGGGGAAGTTGTTGAGCATCCACTTGCCGCCGCCCGCGTAGCCCTGACTGTAGAGGTAGAGCCAGACCGCCGTTTCCAGGTTCGCCGTCACCAACTGGTCCACCGGCGAGGCGCCGCGCTGCAAGCCCTCTTCGTTCGAGTAGCCGAACTCTTCGAGCATGAACGGCTGCCCGGCAAACGTCGTGCGCAGGTTGGTCAGCACCTGCAACGTGCGCTGGAGGTTCGCCATGCCGGTGGCGACGAAGCGGTGCGGCGACTGGAAGTCGAGCAGGCGGTTGGCGCTGAGTTTCGCCAGCACGATGTTGCTGTAGGCCAGGGTCAGCAGGTGGTTGGGGTCCACGGCTCGAATCGCGTCGCGCTGGGGCGCGATCCAGCGGCGCACCGTGTCGTCGAGCACGCCGAAGAACGGGCGCCAGTTCATCGCGTCGGGCGAGTCCATGTAGTCGAGCGTCGTCTTATCGGGATGCGTCGCCACCCAACTGGCCCCGGCGTCGAGGAACTCGCGGTACAGGCGATAGCTGTTGACATAGATGTAAGCCTGGGCGTCGGTGAGGCGGGCGGGCACCAGCGCGCGCCCCTCCGGCGTTTGCCGGTAGGCCGGGATGGCGGCAGACGAAATGCGCTCGCCGTAGAGGGTGATCAGGCGGTCGGTTTGCAGGGGCGGCGGCATGCCGGGATAGACCGACAGGGCGATCAGGTCAAACTGCGGCTCGTTTTTCAGGTCATAGGCCAGAATGGTCGCCTCGTCGCGGAAGTGCGCGGCGATGCGCGACTCGATGTCGGCCACCTGTTGCAGGTCGGGTTCGACGTAGTCGGTGAAAGTGAGGATCAGGAACAGGCCGTGCCGCCGGGCCAGATCCACCACCAGGTCGAGCTTACGGAAGTTGTTGCGCTGCACGTCGGCGCGCAGTGGCGGCTGGACGAAGAGGCGCACCGTGTTCAGCCCGAGGGCCCCGGCACGGGTAAAGTCGGCGTCGATCACCGCCGGGTCGAACTGACCGTCTTCCCACATACGCCAGGCGCGGTCGGGCGCGCCGACGTAGTTGACGGCCCAGACGAAGAAGGGGCGGCCGTCGGGGCGCAGGAAACGGGTGTTACCGGGCGCTACCTGGACGAACCCGGACGCGCCTTCGCTGGGCCGGGGGCGCAGCGAGGCCACCGGCGCCAGCACCAGCAACAGCAGCAGCAGCGCGCGGACGAAGCTCCAATGTGTGCGAGGCAAGGACATAGCGAGGACCCAGGGGCGCGACTGCCAACGCCCGTTAATCTGTCGGTGTTTTACTGATTCGGTATGAGCAGCTTTGCCCGCCTTTGCCCCGGCAAGTCACTTCTTCGATCAGGAAGTTCTTGCCGGTGGCCCAGCGCAACGTGGATGTGAGTACGCCCACCATTGCATTACAGCCGATGTCGGTATGGCGGTTATAGCAGTAGGGACACATGCCCACGCTATAGATGTAATGGTCGCCGGCATCACGCAGGTCGGTGGGGATGCCGAGGTCGCGCGAGTTGGCGACGATGCGATCCATGCTGAATTTCATCTTCATCGCCATCGGCATAAACTTCATGGCCGTGGCGGCGACCCCCAGCATGCGCGGCTGCTCGTTGATCCCGTAGTTGAACAGCTCCTGGCCGACCCGCAACTGCATCGACTTGGCGGCGCGGCCGTAGAAATCTTCCATGGCCTTGCCGAAGGCGCTGTACTGGCTATACGGGATATTGAACTCGATGACATTGGGCGGATAGTTGCCGACATACTGCTCCAGGCCGGCACTCCGCAACATGGCGTTGACGCCCTTCTCGCCGGTCACGCGCTCCACAGCCATGATCAGCAGGCGCATCCCCGCGCTTGGATACTGTGGCTCT
>CBJNAR010000331.1:0-5205 GCA_966434075.1 uncultured bacterium | reverse complement strand
AGAACAATACTCACATAAATAATCTTCGCGTTCTTCGTTCCTTCGCGGTGAATTTATGACCGGGTGGCAGGCCCGCCGCTTGACGCCCGCGGGCCGCTGTGCTATGCTGCGGGTGTGAGCACAGAGGAGCGGACCGCCCCGGACAAACTACCGGCAGCCGCCATTTTTGCCCTGCTGGACGGCGCGCCTTTTGGCCGGCTGGCAACCTACGCCCCGCCCACCGGCGCCCATCCCGGCCACTGCTACGTGGTCCCGCTGCAATTCCTCCACCGCGAAGGCCGCATCTACATCATCACCCGGCCCGGCCGCAAACTGCACAATCTCCAGGCCGCCCCGCGCGGCGTCTGCTTCCAGCTCGATCTGACCGAGGGCGCGGGCTGGACCAGCGTCTGTGCCTGGGGCGACTACCAGGATGTGGACCAGTTGCGCGATCGCCTCAACGTGCTCAGCGCATCCTTCACCAAGTATCCCGACCGCACCACGCACCAGGCCGTCTCCTGGCTGCGGTCGCATACGCCGCGCCTCGGCCATCTGACCAATCCCGCCGCGGCGCAGTCGTTTGTCATCGGCTGCCTGGCGCTCACGAGCGTCAGCGGGCGGTTCTGGCCCGGCCTGCTGCTGTCGGCGGGGCCGCACCTGGTCCACCCCAGGGGGCCGGTGGCCGTCGTGCTCCACCCGCGCGGGCGACCCGTGCGGCTCGATCTCCCCGCCTGCTGGGAGGTGCTGCGCGCCCGCCCACTGGCCCGCCTCGGCTGCTACCACCCGGCCCGCGAGCGCACCTACTGCCTGCCGCTCTGGTTCGCCATCGAAGGCCGCGACCTCTGGTTCTACCATCCGGGCGGCGGGCAGGCCCTGGTCGAAGCCCTGCGCGAGCACCCGCACGGCGTCTGCGCCCAGGTCGACGACCTCGACTGCAGCCCCGCCGCCGACCCCGGCCAGCCCTGGCGCAGCGTGGTGGCCGAGGGCAGCGCTGCCGTCTTCGCCCTCGGTCCCAATGACGAGTTACCTGCCGACCGCCAGCACGAAATCCTGCGTGCTATCCGCCACCGCCTGCACGATTTCGCCATCGAGTCCATGTTCGTGCCGCCCGACCCCGACGTGGCGCCCCCGACGGGCTTCCTGCTGCGCCTGCGCATGCAGGTCATGGGCGGCCAGGCGACCGGGCCCGCCCTATGAGCAGCCGCGACTGGATCGCCCTGGGCATCAGCTTCCTCTATCCCACCGTGCTGCTGGTGGTCGCCGAACTGATTCGCCGCCGGGCGGGCTGGCCGCCCGAGTTCACGCGCAAGCTGGTCCACGTCGGCGCCGGGATGTGGGTGTTCGGCGCGCTGGCCCTGTTCGACCACTGGTGGGCCGCGCTCATCGCCACCACGGCCTTCATCGGCATCAACTGGCTCTCGGCCCGGCGCAGCCTCATCCCGGCCATGGACGCCGCACGCAGCGACGGCCTGGGCACTGTCTGGTTCATGGTCTCCTTCACGCTGCTGCTGGGCTGGTTCTGGAGTGCCGGGCGGCCCTACCTGGCTGCCGCTGCGCTCATGGCCCTCACCTGGGGCGACGGCGCGGCCAGCATCGTCGGGCGGGCCATCGGTCGGCACCGCTACCGCATCGGCGGGCACACTCGCTCGCTCGAAGGCTCCGCCGCGCTGGCGCTGTTCAGCTTTCTCAGCATCACGCCCACGCTGGCCTTGCTGGCCCCGGCGCAGTACAGCCTGGGCCGCGCCGCCGTGACCGCCGCGCTGGTCGGCATCGTCGCGGCGCTGCTCGAACCCGCCGCGCCCAGCGGCCAGGACAACCTCAGCGTGCCGGTCGGCGCGGGCATGACGCTCTGGATGCTCGACACCGGGCGGCTCGATCCCGGCGCGCTGGCCGCCGGGCTGGCCCTCAGCGCTGCAATCGGCGCCGTGGCCTATGCCGCGGGCAGCCTGACCGCGGGCGGCGTGCTGGGCGCCCTGCTCATCGGCACCGCCACTTTCGCCTTCGGCGGGCTGGCCTGGGGCCTGCTGCTGATTGTCTTCTTCGCCTCGTCGAGCGCGCTGGGCCGGGTGGGCGCCCGCGCCGCGCGCAAAGCCGAAGCGGCCCGCGCCTTCGCCAAGGGCGGGCGCCGCGATCTCGGCCAGGCGTTGGCGAACGGCGGCGTGGCCGGGTTGCTCGCCGTGGGCGCCGCGGCGGCCCCGCCCGAATGGCAGGCCCCGCTGTTCGCCGCCTTCGCCGGCAGCCTCGCCGCCGTCACCGCCGATACCTGGGGCACCGAACTCGGCACCCTCAGCCGGACCGCGCCCCGCCTCGTGACCACGGGCCGCGTCGTGCCCGCCGGCACGTCCGGCGGCGTGAGCGGGCTCGGCTTGCTGGCCGGCGCCGCCGGGGCCGCGCTCATCGGGCTGGCCGCGTGGGGCTTCATTGCGCTCTGGCCGCTGCGTGGCGCTCCGCCCAACGTAGGGCCGCTGCTGGCCGCCGCGTTGCTGGGCGGGCTCGGCGGCACCCTGTTCGACTCCCTGCTGGGCGCCACCGTGCAGCAGGTCTACTGGTGCCCCCAGTGCGGCAAGGAGACCGAGCGGCGCGTCCATAGCTGCGGCACGCCCACCCGCCCGCTGCGGGGCCGCCCCTGGGCCGACAACGAGATCGTCAATCTCGGCTGTGCCCTGGCGGGCGCGGGCCTGGGCCTGCTCGTCGCGCTGCTGGGGCGCGGCTGACCGAAAGCGCGCCTCCGTGTAACGTTTGGTGGGGTGGTCACGTAATAACAGGTGGAGCCAGGCAGGGCAGTATCGCGCCTGGGCACCGGCGTCGCGGCTGCCGTGGCGCCTCTTATGACGGTCAGATCATGTCCAGATGGTCTCTGGACAGCGAAAGGAGCTTTTCATGGACGACAAGAGCACGCAGCAGGGCACCGGCACTACCGGCGCCACCGGCACGGGTGGCACGAGCGGGGCCGATCCGCGCGAAGAGTTGCGCCAGCAGTTGGAGGCGATGGGCAAGGCGGCCGGCGACTTGCTGGAGCAACTGGTGAAGGTGCCCGCCACCCTCGCGCAGATCCCCATGCAGGCGCTGCCGGAGGACGCCGCCACCCACGCGCGCAACGCGGCCAGCGAAGGCTTCGCCGCCGTGAAGACCCTGCTCGACAGCATGGCGAAGGGCGTGGACGAGGTGATGAAGGCCCAGCGCGAGCGCATGGCGAACATGGGCAGCACCCACACCGGCGTCGGCGGCCCCACCAGTACGTCCGCGGGTAGTGATGTCTCCGGCCAGGACACTGACTACACCCAGCGCCTCGACAGCGGCATGTCTGACACGGCCGGGCGCGATATTAACAATGGCGGCAACACCGTCCGCCTGGACGAGGAACCGTAAGCGCCACGCGCATCCCGCATACGCCAGGACCTCTCCCCGCGCGGGAGAGGTCTTTTTTTGCGCCGTGCCGTGTGCGTCGGCAGCGCCCGGCCCATAAATGGGCGGGCTAGCGCGACGAAGCCCGCCTGCGCGGGCTGGGACTATCGCGAGACAGGCCGTGCAGGCGGCCTTCGTAAACGTAGCCGGAGGCTTGAGCCTCCGGGCCATGCTTGTCGCGTCCAGCGCGATATGCTATGCTCTCCCTGAAGCCTATCTGCCGTCCGCATGCCCAGGAGATCGATGCCCGCCGTGCCGTCCCCAGCCCCCGCACCCCCGCCCGCCGACGACTGGCTGTTCGGCTGGGATCCCACCCCCGGTATCGTCTCGATCTGGGCGGACCGGGCGGGCCGCGCCCTGGTCTGGCAGCGGGATGCCGCCGGCGTGACCTGCACCCCCGCCTGCTTCCGCCCCTGGCTGTGGGCGGCGACCCTCGACGACCTGGCCCACCTGGGACCGGCGTTGGTGCCCGCCGATGCGCCCGGCGCCGCGGACGCGCCGGTCTGCTACCGGCCCCTGGCCGAGGCGACGGCGGGCACCTATCGCTATCTGCTGTCGGCCCGCGATGGCCCTACCCTGGAGCGGGCCATCCTCACCGGGGCCGCCCGGCGCCTGGGCCGGCCCGTGCGCCGGCTGGATGATCTGGGCGCCGACTATTATCAGGTGGGGCCGGTCGAGCAGTACCTCATGGCGACCGGGCGTGTCTACTTCCGCGGGCTGGCCTATACCGATCTCCACCGCCTGCAATTCGACCTGGAGACCACCGCGCTGGATCCCGCCGCCGGGCGCATCTTCCTGGTGGCTGTGCGCGATAGTCGCGGCCTGGCGACGGTGCTCGAAGCGCCCACTCCCGCGGACGAGGCGGGCCTGATCGCCGACCTCTGCGCGCTGATCCGCGCCCGCGACCCCGACGTGATCGAGAACCACAATCTGTTCGGGTTTGACCTGCCCTTCCTCGAAGCGCGGGCGCGGGTGTGCGGAGTACCGCTTGCGCTGGGCCGGGCCGAGGGGCCGCCGCTGCTGGAGCAGACCGGCCGCGCGGGGCGCTTTGGCCGCCGGCGCCGCCCGCGCTACAGCGTGGCCGGGCGCGAGTGCATCGACACGCTCGACGCCGTCTGGCGCCACGACTTTGCTGTGCGTGACATGCCCGGCTACGGCCTGAAGGCGGCGGCCCGCTACTTCGGCGTGGCCGCCCCCGACCGCACCTACATCGCCGGCGCGGCCATTTACGCGACCTACGAGCAGGACCCCGCGCGCGTGCGCCGCTACGCCCTGGACGACGTGACCGAGGTCGACGGCTTGTCGCAGCGCCTGCTGGGGGCGCCTTTCGCCCTGGCCGGCATGGCTCCGCGGCGCTACGAGCGCGTGGCATCCGCCGGCCCGGCCACGGGGATCCTGGAACCGCTGCTGGTGCGCGCCTATCGGCGGGCCGGGGCGGCGCCGCCCTTGCCGCTGGACGAGGACACGGCGGCGTTAGGCTCGCACGCCGGAGGCGCAACGTACCTCTTCGCCAGCGGGGTGGCCCGGCAGGTGGTGAAAGCCGATATCGCCTCGATGTACCCCTCGATCATGCGGGTCTACGGCCTCGGCCCGGCCCGCGACCGGCTGGGCGTCCTGCTGGCCCTGGTGGCGCGCCTGACCGACCTGCGCCTGGAACACAAAGAGACGGCCCGCGCCGCGCCCCCCGGCTCGGCGTCCGCCTTCCACCACACCGCGGTCCAGGCGGCCATGAAGATCCTGATCAACTCCGGCTATGGCTACATGGGCGCGGGCACTATGGCCCTGTTCGCCGACCGGGCGGCGGCCGATGCCGTGACCCGG
>CBJNAR010000330.1:0-5222 GCA_966434075.1 uncultured bacterium | reverse complement strand
GGCGCTCAAGGACGCGGCGCTGAACGACGATGCCGAGTATGATGTGCTCGACTTCACCGAGGAACCGCTGGTCTCGACGGACTTCCGCGGCGATCCGCATTCGGCCATCGTCGACGGGCTGTCCACCATGGTGATGGGCGACAAGATGGTGAAGGTGGTGGCCTGGTACGACAACGAGTGGGGCTATTCCTGCCGGGTCGCCGACCTGACCGCCTACGTGGCCGAGAAAGGCGTCTAGCTCACCCGCGAGCTATCGGTAATCAGCCGCCAACGCTCAGCTTGAACAGCTTTTCACTGCTCGCGGAGCGGGGTGAGGCATTTCGGGCGAGAGTTGGCGGCTGATTATGTTTATGAGGAGCAGATCATGGTTAAGCGTACTCTGGACGACCTGGACCTGAAGGGCAAACACGCCCTGGTCCGCGTCGATTTTAATGTGCCCCTGGATAAGAAGACCAATGCCATCACCGACGACACCCGCATGCGCGCGGCGCTGCCGACGATCAAGGCGTTGCTCGACCGGGGCGCAGCCGTTATCCTGATGTCGCACCTGGGGCGGCCCAAGGGCGTCACCCCCAACCTGTCGCTGGAGCCGGTGGCCGCGCACCTGCGCGAGTTGCTGCCCGGCGTGCCGGTCCACTTCGTCGCCGACAGCGTGGGCGACGCCGCCGAAGCGGCGGCCAAGACCCTCAAGCCGGGCGAGGTGCTGGTGATCGAGAACCTGCGCTTCTACAAGGAAGAAGAGGCCAATGATCCCGAGCACGCCCGCCGGCTGGCCGCCCTGGGCGATGTGTATGTCAACGACGCCTTCGGCAGCGCCCACCGCGCCCATGCCTCAACCGAGGGCGTGGCCCACCTGCTGCCCTCCGCGCTCGGCCTGCTGATGGAGAAGGAAGTCGGCATCATGGGCCAGGCGCTGGAATCGCCCAAGCGCCCGTTCGTCGCCGTGCTCGGCGGGGCCAAGGTGAGCGACAAGATGGGTGTCATCACCAACCTGCTGACCAAGGTGGACAGCCTGGTCATCGGCGGCGGCATGGCGAACACCTTCCTACGCGCTCAGGGCTACAACATCGGCGACTCGCTGGTCGAGGCCGACCTGGTGCCCGAAGCCGAAAAGCTGCTGACCCAGGCCCGCGAGAAGGGTGTCAGCCTGCTGCTGCCGCAGGACGTGGTCATCGCCGATGCCTTCTCCGCCGATGCCCATATCCGCACCGTGCCGGTGAGCGAGGTGCCCGACGGCTGGCGCATCATGGACATCGGCCCGGACACCGCCCAGCGCTACGCCGAGACCATCGAGAAGGCAGGCACGGTCGTCTGGAACGGCCCCATGGGCGTGTTCGAGTTCGCCCCCTTCGCAGCGGGCACCCGCGCGCTGGCCGAGGCCACGGCTCGCGCCACCGACAAAGGCGCGACCACGATCATCGGCGGCGGCGACTCGGTTGCCGCGGTCGAGCAGGCGGGGGTGGCCGATCGCATCAGCCACATCTCCACCGGCGGGGGCGCGTCGCTGGAATTCCTTGAAGGACGCGTCCTGCCCGGCGTGGCCGCTATCCCGGAGCGCTAGCCATGAGCCGCCATCGTCAGCCGATTATTGCCGGCAACTGGAAGATGAACACCACCGCCGATCAGGCGGTGGTGCTGGCCGAGGACATGCTTGACGACCTCGATGCTATCGAAGGCGTCGAAATCGTCCTCTGCCCGCCGTTCGTTAGCCTGGTGCCGCTATGGGAAATGCTCTCCGAGACCACTCTGGGCCTGGGAGCGCAAAATATGTACTGGGAGGAGAAAGGCGCCTACACTGGCGAGATCTCCCCCGTCATGCTCAAGCCGCTCTGTCGGTACGTGATCCTGGGCCACTCCGAGCGCCGCACCTACTTCGGTGAAACCGATGAGATCGTGGCGCACAAGGTCCACGCGGCGTTGGCCCACGGCTTGCGGCCCATCGTCTGTGTCGGTGAGGACCTGGTCGAACGCGAGGCCGGGCACGCCGCGCAGGTACTGGCCCGCCAGATCCGCGCAGTATTCACCGGCATGGACACCGACCACGCGCACCAGTGCGTGGTGGCCTACGAACCGGTCTGGGCCATTGGCACGGGCCGGGCCGCCCAGGGGCCGCAGGCGCAGGAGTCGATCAGCGGCATCCGCGAGCTGCTGGCCGAGCTGGTCACGCCCGCCGCCGCCGAGGGGATGCGCATCCAGTACGGCGGGAGCGTCACCGGGGCCAACGCCGCCGAGTTCTTCCAGGAGCCCGACATCGACGGCGCCCTGGTCGGCGGGGCCAGCCTCAAGCCCGACGACTTCGTCCGCATCTGTGCCATCGCGCAACAGGCGAAGCACACGCGATAGCCGTCAGCCGTCAGCTATCAGCTATGTGCTACGCACCGCTGTGCGAACAGCCGTCAGTAATCAGCCGTCAGCAATTACCTGCTGGCGGCTGATTGCATTTGCCCATGCTTCCCTTGGAACCCCACACGCTAAAGACCAACGAGTACGGCGCGATGAATCGCGCGGCTACACCAAACGGGTCACTGGGATCGACATTAGTACCAGGGCGGGATATATCGGCTGCCTGGGATACGTATTGCATTTCGCCAGCGCCTCGCGTATAATAAGGGCACGGAGGTCTACATAATACAATGGCTGAGGCGCAAAAGCAGCAGGTCCCTTACCAGCCGCCCCTCTTTACCGTCACCGCACGCGGCGAATTGATCCGCCCCGTAGCCGAGATCCCCGATCTCACGGCTGCGTCGTCGCTGGAAGTCGCGCGCTGGTGGTATCGCCGCCACCTGGAGCAAGAGCGCCGCCCGCTCAACACGATCACCTCCTACATGTATGACCTGGCCCTGCTGCAAGATTTCATCGGCCCCAAGCCGGTCGAGCGCATCACCCCGGCGGATGTGCGCCGGTTCCTCGACCTGGCGCTGAACAAGTCCACCCGCAAGCGCCGCCTCACCTCCATCGGCGGACTGTTCCGCTACCTGATCAAGGACGAGAAGATCCTCACCGAGGACCCCAGCGATAAGTTCTTCCCCGACTTCATCCAGTTGAAGACACCGCAGGTGCTGTTCCCCGACGAGCAGGACCGCCTGCTCGAAGCGGCCAAGGCCGAGAACCTGCGCACCTACCTGATCGTCTGGTTGCTGCTCAAGCTGGGCCTGACCCGCGCCGAGTTGCTGGCGCTCAAGGTGGACCACATCGACATGAGCGACGCCGGGCACCCGCTGGTCTATATCTTCTACGAGGATGTGCGCTGGCAGCCGAAGGAGCGCAAGCTGGCCGCCACCGCCGAGTTCGGCGAGGCGTTCCGCAAGTTCGTGCTGGAGTACAAGCCCGAGCGCCGCCTGTTCGAGATGATGCCTCAGTCTGTGAACAAACTGGTGGACCGCGTGGCCGCCGACGCCGGCATCACCAAGCGCGTCACGCCTCAGTCCCTGCGCGATACCTTTGCCGTCGAGCAGGCCAAGAACGGGGCGACGGAGACCAAACTCCTGCAGATCCTCGGGTTGGCCCCGGACAGCCGCAATCGGCGTAGCGTGCAGCGCTACACCAAGCTGGCCCAGCCGCCCATCGCCGGAGTCGAATAGCCCCTGCCCGAACGAGACCCCCGATGCACTACAACTCCATCGATCATTTCCTGACTGTCCATGAGCCGGACATCGCGGCGCTGATCGAGGACGCCGAGCGCGTCACCGGCGGCCATTATGCCGCCATGGCGCCCGACCAACTCCACCGCACCGCGCAATCCGATGCGCGCGAGTTGATCGCGGGCTTGCGGGCCGCCCACGTGGACCGCGATGTCGTCCAGGAAACCGCTCGCCAGACGGAGACGCAGGGCATCGCCCTCGACGACCTGACGCGCATGAGTATCGAGATCGAGCGCCGGTTCATTCCCTATATCCAGGCCGAACTGGCCGAGCAACCCGAGTTTGCCGCCGACCTGGTGCGGCGATGCCGCCACATCACCGCCGGCTACCGCAGCAATGTCACCGCCGTCAAGTTGGATCGCGCCCTGGGCCGCTTAAAGCACTCCTGAACCGGATCGTACTCGTGCAGCCTCGCGCACCCGCCACACTCACCCGGCGGCATAGCGG
Source organism: uncultured bacterium (assembly GCA_966434075.1). GTDB lineage: Bacteria > Chloroflexota > Chloroflexia > QHBQ01 > JAICKM01 > JAICKM01. The sequence continues at coordinate 1,134 of CBJNAR010000330.1, read as the reverse complement.
TTGCTTGCACAACCGTGACTTTTACCCTGAAAGGATTACCCGCACCCTATGTTCACGCCCGAGACCGCGGCGGATAGCACGACCATTCGCCTGCGCGTGCGCTACGCCGAAACCGACGCCATGGGCATCGTCCACCACAGCCGCTACCTGCCCTGGCTGGAGATGGCACGCACCGAGTTCATGCGCGAGCGCGGCTACACTTACCGCGAACTGGAACAGGCGGGTGTGCAGCTTGCCGTGATCGAGGTCCAGGCCCGCTATCGCGCGCCCGCCGTCTATGACGATCCGATTGCCGTCACGGCGCGGCTGGCCGAGTTCGGGCGGGTCAAGTTGCGCTTTGAGTACCGGGTGTATAATGAAGCATCCGGCCGCCTGCTGATGGAGGCCGAGACCCTGCATGCATTTGTCGGCCGCAACGGCCAACCCGTCCGCATGGCCAGCCAGTATCCGGAAATCTGGCAGCGACTCCAGGCAATCGTGAGCGAGGTGCGGCGCGGCGAAGGAGGAACAGACGATGGCACTGCGCCCCCAGGCGGCCACCCCGCCCGCGACTAACGGCACCGGGAACGGTGCGCACCCGGCGGAACTGGTTTCCTACGATCCCGCGACCGGCGCCGAGTTGGGGCGCGTCCCGATCCGCAGCGCCGCAGAAGTGCGTGCGGCGGTGGCGCGCGCCCGCGCAGTACAGCCAACCTGGGCCGCGCTGCCCCTGGCCGCCCGGCTCGCCTACCTGCGCCGTATCCGCGCCGTCCTGGCTGAGCACGCCGATGAACTGAGCGAACTCACGGCGCGCGAGATGGGCAAGCACCCGACCGAGGCGCTGCTGGGCGACACCCTGTTCAGCCTGACCCACCTGGACTACGTGATCAACATGGCGCCCCGGCTGCTGCGGCCCCGCCGCGTGCGCCACGGCATCGTCTTCGCCACGCGCTACGCCCAGGTCGTGCTCGACCCGCGCGGCGTGATCGGCATCATCTCGCCCTACAACTACCCGGTGCTGATGACGGCCAACACGCTCTTCATGGCCCTGGCCGCGGGCAACACGGTCGTCGCCAAGCCCTCGGAGCACACCCCGCTGACGGTGCTGAAGCTGGCCGAGATCTGCCACGCCGCCGGGCTGCCCGCCGACGTGTT
>CBJNAR010000329.1:0-5224 GCA_966434075.1 uncultured bacterium | reverse complement strand
GAATCTCGTCACGTGGGGCGAGCGCCGAGACTCTTCGCTACGCTCAGAGTGACAAATCCACGCAACCCTTGTCATTCTGACCCACGCAACCGTTGTCATTCTGAGCGCAGCGAAGAATCTCGTCACGTGGGGCGAGCGCCGAGACTCTTCGCTACGCTCAGAGTGACAAGGCCCGCGCGGCGAGCGACGCGGAGAGGAGGCCCGCAATGCCCGTGCTGAAGCACAAAGTGTTTGCCTATATTACCCACGGGCGGCGCCTGCTCGTGTTCCGCCATCCCGAATCGCCGGAGGCCGGCATCCAGGTGCCTGCGGGCACCGTCCAGCCCGGCGAGGATCTGGAGGCCGCGGTGTTGCGCGTGGCCACCGAAGAGACCTGGCGCACCGACCTGGTGCTGGTGCGCTTCCTCGGCGAGGAGGTGCGCGACCGCAGCGACGTGGGCCGCGACGAAATCCACCACCGCCACTTTTATCACCTGCGCTGCACCGGCGACCCGCCCGCCACCTGGCGGCACTGGGAAACCGACCCCTCCGACGGCAGCCCCGGCCCCATCCCGTTCGACTTCTTCTGGGCGCCGCTGCCCGATGGCGTGCCCGAACTGATCGCCGGCCACGGCAAACTGCTGCCGCAACTGCTGGCCTCGCTGAGGCCCGACGCCTGACCCGGCGCCCCCATTTGCCTGGGAAATGAGGGACCCGCGACCGTTGCGCGGCGGCCCGGATTGTGCTAGAGTGAAAGAGTAATCCTCAATGCTGAGGACCGGACCCGGCGCGCCTCGCGCCGGATGCTGTAATGGCCTGGATACGATGGACTCAGCAGCCGCGGCTGAGTGCCGGTGCCACCAACCCTTTGCCTGGCCGCCGGCAATTCGGGCTTTGTCAGACGAATCTGAGTATACCCGCTCCGTCGAATGGGTGCTTAGCGGGGGGTAATGGACGGGGCGCGACGATCGTTCCGTTGACATCGGGGCGGCTAATATTATCCACCACGGGATTCCGATCCCAAATGCTTTACCCGGCGCTTTGAATCTGCTTGATATCGAATAATCCCGGTGTGGGGGGCGTGACACACCGCGACAACCGCTGTTGGTGCGGAGGTTGGGCAATGTGGTTTGCGTTGAATCTGCGACAAGAAGTCGCCTATGTGCTCGTGGCCGCCTTCCGGCAGGGTCGCCCGGCCCTCTCAGAGATGGACCTGGCCGAGGCGCTGGAGCAGCGCGGACTGGTCGTCGAGTATCCCACGGTGGCGGCGATCCTGGAAGGGCTGGAAACGCGAGGCTGTGTGCGCCTCAGTCGCGCCGGGGCTGAAGTGGTGGTGGCGGAAATCTATCCGGCGATTGCCCACTTTCTCAGCAGTGCGCCTGATAGCCTGCCCGCGGACGCCCCACCCCAGCCTGCCGGCCCCGGCGGGTTCCCCACCCCGCCCAGCAGTCCCTGGACCTGGCGCTGATCGCGGCCCGGCGCCGCCCCCATGACGGGAGCGGCGCCGGGAGCTGTGCGGGGGGCCTGTCTCTTACAACGTTGCAAGGTCTGGCGTCCCGTTACCGGACATGGGTGTGGACCACCGGGCGGCGCGCCGCAGGGGCGGGCAGGGCGATCTGCCGGCGCCGGAGCGGGTGGCGCAGCAGGCCCAGCAGCCCGTCGCGGCGGAACCCCGCCACCCAGCCATACAGGGTGCGCGGGTCGCGCGGGTGGGACAGGCCCCGCCGGGCCACCACCGTGGCCGGGGCGCCGTCAGCGATCTGCAGCAGCGCGCTGGCCCGTTCGCGCACCGCGGGCGATGGGTGCGTGTCGCGCCAGACGGTCAGCACGAAGCGTTGGTCCGAGGTCAGGGTCAGACTGTAGCGTCCCATGGTACCCTCCTCATTGCGGCGCCGCCCTACCGGGCGGTGCGGCCTCCAATGAATGATGAAGACGATCACCGGTGATAATTGACCGGTACAAGGCCTATTCTAGCGCCTGTCGATTAAGGATTCCTGTACAATGCGTGCAGGCGAATTACAAGGCCGTAAGGATCGCGCCGGCGGGCGAACAGCAGAAGGCGGATGCGTGAATTGCCTGCAAGCACACCCCCGAAGGAGCAACAACGGATGGACAAATCGGCCGGTTCGGCGCATAGTATTCTGAGCCGCGGCAGCTACCTCAGCATCTTGAGCCTGTTCAGCTTCGCCAGCATGCTGAGCATCGGCAGCGCGGGCAGCATCCTGAGCATCGGCAGCGCGGGCAGCATCCTGAGCATCAGTAGCGCCGGGAGCATCCTGAGCATCGGCAGCGCGGGCAGCATCCTGAGCATCGGCGGCGCGGGCGGCGTACTGCGCGTTGGGCGCCGGGCGGCCCGATAGCGGCCTGCGCTGCCCCGTACGGCGGCCCCCCACTTGCTGAAGACGCTGTGCAGGGCGATCGAGCGGGCCGGCGCGGTCCGGCCCGGCGGCACGGCGGTATCCGCGCCGGGGCCTGCGTGGCATTCCGAGTTGAAGGGGGTTACCAATGGCACAGGACGGCAAGCTGCCGAATCCCGGGGCCCGGCGGGCGGCGCGGGCGGGCTCTGTGGCCCTGGGGGTGTTTCTCGGGTTTGTGTTGCTGGACTCGAATCCGCTCGGCGCGATCTGGCAGGCGTTGGTGATCGGCGCGATCGTCTTCATCGCCCTGTTTCTGCTGGAAACGTATTTTGAAAACCGCCGCGACTCGGTGTGATCGCCGGTAGTTAGCCGGCCCGCGCCGTCGCCGCCGCGCTCAGCAGGGTCGCCGCCTGCAGCATCTCGCCGACGGCGCGGTCGAGGGCGCGGGTGTCTTCGCTGGTGGCCCGCGCGATGGCCGCGATGCCCTCCATCGTGTACGTCATTTCCTGGGTGGCCGAGGTTTGCTGCGTGCTGGCCGTCGAAATCAGGTGGACCAGGGCGTTGGTCTGTTGCACGGCGGTCACGATCTGGTCCTGGGTGATGCGCACGTCGTCGGCCAGTTGCGCGGCCGCCTCGGCGACCTCGGCGCTGGTCTGCGTGGCGTGCAGCGCCACTTGCCCGGCCTGTTGCAACTGGCTCACCACCTGCTGGATCTGATTCACGATCGCGCTCGACTGGTTGGACAGGGCGCGCACCTCGTCGGCCACGACCTGGAAGCGCCGCCCCACGCCGCCCGCCCCGGCGGCTTCGATGGTCGCGTTGAGCGCCAGCAGGTGTGTGTCCTCGGCCAGGTGGCGGATCTGGTCGACAAAGCGGGTCACCTGCCGGGTCAGTTGATCGAGGTCGCGCATGCGCTGGATCACCAGTTGGACCTCGGCGCGGTTGCGCTCCACCGCCTCGCGGCTGCGCAGCAGCAGGCTCTGGCCTTGCTGGACGCTGGTGAGCGCCTGGTCGGCGGCCTGGCGCACCTCCAGGGCGCGGTCGGCGATCTGGCCCGCCGTGCTGTCGAGTTCGGCCACGGCGCTGACCACCTGGCTGATCGAACTGGCCTGCGTGGTGACGGCGACGCCCTGCCGGCTGCTGACGGCGGAGAGCTCGGTCGCCAGGGTGCCCAGGTTGGCCTGCAAGCGCAGATCGCGCTCGCGCTGCGCGGCCAGGTCACGGTTGGCCTGTTCCAACTCCCCGTTGCGGTGCTCTAACCGGGCCAGCGTCTGTTCCACCTGCCGGTTGGGCAGCGCGGTCAGCGCCCCGACGGCGATAAACAGGATGATGACCGTCGGCAGGAACTGGGTCCCCATATTGTGGGCCGCCAGGTAGGCGACCACCGTAGCCATGCCCTGTGCGTACAGCCAGACGGTCACACCGCTGACGCCCAGCACCGTGAACGGCACCGCGCGCCACGACAGCAGCGTAGCGCTGAGCGCGACAGGCAAGGCGCCGAGCGTGGGGATGAGGGCATTCGCCACCGGGTCGCCGTCCGGATTCGCCAGGCTGTACAACACCACAATGCCTTCCAACCCGATTACGAACCCCACTGCCGCCGGGACGAGCCAGCCGCGCCGATTGACGGCATAGAGGACAAGCAGCATGCCGATGGTCGCGACGGTGGGGAGACTCAGGGGCGAGGTTTGCAGCGTCGCGGTGGCGGCGGTTCCCCCGATGACCAGGGCCATGAAGACCAACAACATGACATTTAAGATCCGCCACTTGCGCGCTGCGTCGCCGTCGGGCAGGGGGCAGCGGAACAACCAGGAGAGCATCTGCGTATTTCCTTTGACACGGTGCCAATCTCAATCGAGCCTACCATGTCGATTATAACAGTACGATCGCCGGTCGTAAAGGACAGGCGGTAAGCTTGCCGAAGGGACTTTCGTCCTTTATTCGCTATCCACACCACCCCGTGACGGCCCGCGATGTACGGGGCATCGGTCGCGTGACGGGGCCGCCATCCGCCGAGCAGCGCAACGCGGGATCGGTCTCGCGCCCGTTCTGATCGCCGCCGGCTGCCGCGATAATAGAGCTAACACGAGCGCAGATGCCGGAGCGGCCGATCGGGCCTGACTGTAAATCAGGTGGCATTGCCTTCGGAGGTTCAAATCCTCCTCTGCGCACCGCGCCGGGCCGGCCCGGCGCCCAGCTTTGGAATGTGGCGCAGCCTGGTAGCGCACCTGCCCTGGGAGCAGGGGGTCGCCCGTTCAAATCGGGCCATTCCAACCCCACGGGGTGTAGCTCAGCGGATCGCAGAGCGCCGGGCCGCGAACCCGGAGGCCGCAGGTTCGATTCCTGCCATCCCGACCGTATCGGAATTGGGGCGTCGCACGGCGCCCGCCTTGCAGAAGTAGCTCAACAGCAGAGCGTGTGCGTGCCACGTACGAGGCTGCGGGTGCGAGTCCCGCCTTCTGCTCCATTTTGGCCTGTGGCGCAACGGTAGCGCGAGGAGCTGTTAACTCCGCGGTTGCAGGTTCGAATCCTGCCGGGCCAGCCAGGAACTGCACGGGGACCGGGCCGGGTGATCGGCGGTCGTGGCGGAAACGGCAAACGCGCTACGTCAGCCGCTTTTTCATCATTTGCCCGGCGCTGGCCGTCGAAAGAGCGTTATCGAAACATAGTAACCGGCAGGTTTTTGGGAGTTCGAGTCTCCCCGCCGCCGCCTTGTTCGGTTCCCGGTGGTTCCCTCATCTCGCGTTCGCGGGCGCGGCGCGCGTGGCGCGTTCCATGCAGTCTTCGTCGTCGACATAGCACACCACATCTACCACGAGGAAGGGGAGTCATGGACCTGAAGCCGATCACCGAGGAGTCGACGCGCTTCAACAGGATTGCCGGCGAAC
>CBJNAR010000328.1:0-5232 GCA_966434075.1 uncultured bacterium | reverse complement strand
CCGAAATAGGACGCGACGAGCTATCAGCTATCAGCCGTCAGGTATACCTAACGTACTCACCTGACGGCTGACGGCTGACGGCTAACGGCTAGGAACGCGCATGAACGCCGTCGAGATGACCGGCATCACCAAACGGTTTGCCGGGGTGCTCGCCAACGATGCCGTGAACTTCACCGCGCAGGCGGGCGAGGTCCACGCGCTGCTGGGCGAGAACGGCGCCGGCAAGTCCACGCTGATGAGCGTGCTGGCCGGGCTGTACCACCCCGACGCGGGCACCGTGGCGATCAACGGACAGCCGGTGCAGTTCCGCTCGCCGCGCGACGCCATCGCCCACGGCGTGGGCATGGTCTACCAGCACTTCATGCTGGTCGATTCGCTGACGGTGGCCGAGAACGCCATGCTGGGCCGGCGTGGCGGGTTGCGGCTGGACACCGCCGGGGTCGAGCAGGAACTGGCCCGCCTGAGCGAGCGCTACCGGTTGCGCGTCGATCCCCGCGCCCGCATCTGGCAACTCTCGGTGGGTGAGCAGCAGCGGGTCGAGATCCTGCGCCTGCTCTACCGCGGGGCGAAGATCCTGATCTTCGACGAGCCGACCGCCGTGCTCACGCCGCAGGAGGCCGCCGACCTGGTGCAGACCCTGCGCCATATGGCCGCCGAAGGCTTCTGCATCATCTTCATTTCGCACAAACTGGACGAGGTCCTGGCCGTGGCCGACCGCATCACGGTGCTGCGGCGCGGGCGCGTGGTCGCCACCACCGAGGCGCGATCCAGCGACCGGCACGGTCTGGCCCGGCTCATGGTGGGCCGCGAGGTCGAGTTCAAGGTCAACCGCCCGCCCGCCACGCCCGGCCACGTGGTGCTCAGCGTCCAGGGGCTGCGGGCGCAGGGCGACCGGGGCCTGCCGGCCCTGGCCGGGGTGGATCTGCAGATCTGCGAGGGCGAGATCCTGGGCGTGGCCGGGGTGGCGGGCAACGGCCAGCGCGAACTCGCCGAGGTGATCACCGGGCTGCGGCCCGCATCGGGTGGACAGGTGCGCCTGTGGGGCCGCGAGATGACCGACCACTCGCCCCGCCAGATGGTGGCCGCCGGTGTGGCCCATGTGCCCGAAGACCGCATCGGCACCGGCCTCATCCCCAGCCTGGACATCGTGGACAACCTGATCCTGAAGAACTACCGGCAGCCGCCCATCGCGCAGGGGCCGTTCCTCAACGGTTATGCCGCCGACGCCTTCAGCGACCGGCTCATCGAGGAATACAACGTCGCCACGCCGGGTCGCACGGTGCGGGTGGGCCTGTTGTCGGGCGGCAATCAGCAGAAGGTGCTGCTGGCCCGCGAACTGGCGGGCGAACCCAGGCTGCTGGTGGCGGTCCACCCGACGCGCGGCGTCGATATCGGCGCCACCGAAGCGATCCACCAGTTGTTGATCGCCCAGCGGGCGCGCGGCGCGGCCATCCTGCTCATCTCCGAGGATCTCGACGAACTGCTGGCGCTGTCCGACCGCATCACGGTCCTCTACGAAGGCCGGATCATGGGCACGGTCGATGCCGCGACCGCCGATATCGCGCACCTCGGCCTGCTCATGGCGGGCGGCGGCGACGAGTAGTCAGTGGTCAGTGGTCAGTGGTCAGTAGACATACTTCACAATAGCCCAGGAGGTAGCAAAAGATGTTGCGAACATCTTCTCCGGCCGCCCGCGTGCTGCACGGGTCCGCCGCTTACGCCGCCCGGTGCGGCTGGCGGCAGTCGATCTGTAGGTTCACCAATCCCGCCACGGCCCCCACCCGCGCCCGGTGGTTCGTCCGGTGCTGGCGGTCGCAGGCCGTGAGGCAGGCATAGGTGCGCAAGCGCCCGATACTGTGCTCGACAATCACCCGGCGCCGCGCAAACGCCCGGTTGTACGCGCTATCCTCCGGCGGGCGCGGTTTGTCCCGGCCCCGCTCCCGATGCTTGTCCTTGCCGCGCGGCTTGCGCCGCGGCGTCGCCGCCAACCCCTGCGGGTGGGCGGCGGCGATGCCCACGTATGCTAAATCGCCTTCCGCCCCCACCCCCTCCGGCAGCCGGTCCAGCAGGCCCGACTGTTTGAGCAGCGTGAGATCGGCGGTCGGCCCCGGTACGCTCTCACCAATCTCACAGAAGCGCCCCGAATGCACATCGACGGCCACCTGGCTCTTGATGGTGTGGGTCTTCTTCTTGCCCGAATACCACGGGTCGGCCTCCGCCCGCCGTTGGGGCCGTTGCACCTTCTGCTCGAAGGTGTCGATGACCACGGCCAACTCCGGCAGGTCGGCGAGCAGGGCAGCGAACGCGCGGCGATGATGCTTACCGGGATCGGGAAAACGCATGGTATCATGGCCCAAGTCCGCGAGCACCGGCACCAGGCGGGCGACGATGCGCACGGTGGTGGAGTCACTGACGGCGAAGAGCCAGGCCAGGACCTCGTGCGTAGGGTAGCGGCGCAACCAGACGAGCGTGACTAGCAGTTGGTCGCGCGGGTCGAGATGAAACGGCGGGCCCGCCCCGATGGCGCGCTGGCGGTGCGGACGGGCGTGGCGGACGTATTCGGCGGCATCGTAGGCCGGGGCGAAGCGATGCAGCAAGATCGCGAACTCATCCAAGGTTAAGCCGGTCATAGCCCGGAACACGGAGGGATGGCGGTGCAGGTACTCATATTGGGCAATCATGGAGCTATTGTACCAGACCTCCCGCTTATTGTGAACGATGTCTAGTGGTCAGTGGTCAGTGGTCAGTGGTCAGCTATCAGCCGTCAGCTATCAGCCGTCAGCCGTCAGGATGTAGAGGGCCGGGGGGCGGTGTCATTCTGAGCGCAGCGAAGAATCTCGTCTCCGGTCAGGCTACGTAGAGAACCAGGGGCGGCGTCATTCTGAGCGTAGCGAAGAATCTCGTATTACGTACCCAGGAGACGAGACTCTTCGCTGCGCTCAGAGTGACAATTCCCCACGTTACGCACCACCGGCCACTGCCCACCGACCCCTGCCCCTGCCCACTCGTCTCCTGACGGCTGACGGCGGATAGCTGACGGCTGACCACCGGCCACTGCCCACCCGTCGCCACTCAGCACTCAGCACTCAGCACTCAGCACTCCGTTGAACCCCGGCCCGGTTTGCGTGGTATTTATGCTAGCTGATCAGCCGTTGTTCGAGTCCGAGCAGGCGAGACTATTCCGGCGCGCGCTGTGCCCTGCTGCCTGGCAGGGAGCGGGAGCCGCGGGATAAGAGTGGGAGGGCCAGGCACGTCTGCCCACTACCTGCCGGGGCACACCGGGGGCTACCCCCCGGACCTATGACGCGGTGAGGGCCGGGCTGCGCACCCGCGCCCCCACCGAGGCAGCATCAGCGGGACCGCGAGCCACCGCCCCGGACGCCGTCCACGGGCGTCGCCGCCGCCGTCCCAGCCCCAGTAGTAGGAGCACACCATGAACTCAAGGAGGAGATGGGACCGCCGCCTGGTCTATCTCATGATGATCGGTGCCCTGGCCGTGACTGCGTTCCCCAAGGCCTCGTTCTCGGCCCCGGCCCAGCAGGGCCGCACCCGCCACTTTAGCGAAACCAATCTCGATGTGTCGGGCCGCATCCTCGACACCTGGGAAGGCGGCCGGTCGTATAACGACAGCCTGTTCATCAACGGCCTGCCGCTGACCGACCTGCACGACGAAATCTCGCTGACCGACGGCAAGATCTACAAGACACAGTGGTTCGAGCGCGCTCGCTTCGAGCTGCACCCCGAGAACCAGCAGCCGTATGATGTGCTGCTGGGTCTGCTCGGCGTGTTCGGCGCCGAGGGCCGCAAGGACACTCCGTTCCGCACCGTCGCCAACCCCGGCGGCGGCGTGCAGTGGTTCCCCGAAACCAAGCACACCCTGGGCGACAGCAGCACCGGCGGTAAGGCCATCGCCCGCTTCTGGCAGCAAAAGGGCGGCCTGAGCCAGTTCGGCTTCCCGATCAGCCAGCCGTTCCAGGAAGTGACCCGCGAGACCGACCCCAAGGTGGCGGGTAAGAGCTTCCTGGTGCAGTACTTCGAGCGCCAGCGCTTTGAGTATCACCCGGAGAACGCCGGCACCCCGTTTGAGGTGCTGCTGGGCCGCCTCGGCGCCGAGCAAAAGGGCCAGGTCCCGGTCATGGAGAAGACCGTGCAGCGCGGCACCAACCCGGTGGACGTGCTGCGCATCGGGCGCGGCCAGGACCCCGGCACGCTGATCCCCTATGACGACAACAGCCTCATCGGCGGCAACATCCGCAACTTTGTCTATAACAGCCTGGTCAAGCGCGACGACAAGGAGAACGTGCTGCCCGACCTGGCCTCCTTCGTGCCGACGCTGGAGAACGGCGGCGCCTACTATGTGGGCACCGGCGACGACAAGCGCCTGGTGGTCAAGTACAAGCTGAAGCGGGGCATCAAGTGGTATGACGGCCAGGAGTTCACCTCCAACGACGTCGTCTTCACCTACAAGCTGTGGCTGAACCCCGACTTCCCGGCGGGCGTGGGCCGCCAGGTGGCCCAGCAATTCGCCAGTCTCGACAACCCCGACCCGTACACGGTGATCTTCAACTACCTGACCTGGAAGGAAGCCGCCGCCCTCATCGCCCGCGATAGCGCGACCTACGGCTTCCTGCAAGCCTTCGTGGACAAGAAGATCCCGGTCACCGCGCCGCTCTACAACGAGCAGTTCCTGGCCGTCTTGCCCGAACACGCGCTGGCGAAGATGGCCCCCGGCGACATCGACAGCAGCGACTACTCGCAGACGATCTGGGGCACCGGCCCGTATCATGTGACCAAGTACCAGACCGGCCAGACGCTGGAGATGGAGATTAACCCGAACTACAACGTCACGCCGAATAAGCCGGTGATCAAGCGCATCAGCATGCCCTATTTCTCGGACAACAAGCAGTTGCCGGTCGGCATTTCCACCGGCACACTCGATCTGACCACCTCCGAGAGCATCACCCCCGACCTGATCACGACGATCCAGAACACGGTGGAAAAGGCGGGCAAGGGCAAGCTGCTCAACCAGGGCGGCTACAGCTACGAGCACGTGGACTTCAACGTGACCGTGGAGCCGTTCAACGACCTGCGCGTGCGCCAGGCCCTGGCCTACTCGCTCGACCGCAACGCGATCAACAACGCCGTCTTCGGCGGCCAGTTGACCATCATGAACACCTGGCTGCCGCCCAACCACTGGGCCTCGGCGGAAAACCCGGACAACATGAAGAAGTA
>CBJNAR010000327.1:0-5252 GCA_966434075.1 uncultured bacterium | reverse complement strand
TCGGCGATGGGCGCGAATAGGCGGCCCGCCCCCGCCAGCCCCGCGCGGAAGCGTTCCGGGGGCCGGGCGAAGTCGCGCCCGCGCAGCGGCAGCGCCGCCGCCCGTCCGCCGGTCATCTGCCAGACCTGCGCGGCGGGCACCAGCAGGCTGGGGTCGTCGGTGGCCTGCAAGAGGAAGTGCAGTCGCCACGGATCGGCGGACTCCGCGGGTGGCTCCAGGCGGAAGCAGACGCGGAACGAGGGCGTGCCCTCCGCAGGCTGCTGCGTATCGTGCCAGGTGCGGTACTGGCGGGTGAAGGCGTGCCAGGCCGCCGGCTCCGCCGCCACCAGCGGGTCGGCGCCCAGCAGGGCCAGCATCCACTCATAGGCAGCATGCTGCGCCGTGGGCGCTCCGCTGCGCGGCGGAGCCGGCAGCGCCTCCGCCGGCGCCCAGGCGCGCGCCGCCGCGCCGATGGTTGCACGGATGAAGCTGTCGAGCAGGCGGCGCGGGTCGGCGGGATGGGTGGCGGCTGCCGCGACGAGGGGCATGGCGGCCACGAGCCGGGCACGCGCCGCGTTGTCGCCGGGATCGCTCCAACTCGGATCCCAGCTAGCCCAGGCGCCCTCATCATCGCTACGGAAGCCGGGCAGGTAGCGGCCCCCGGCCAGCATGGCCGCCGCCAGCCGCGCCGCCGCCCGCCAGAAGTGCAGGCCTGACCCGACGGGGAGGGGTGCCGTAGCGGGCAAGCGCAAGAGCAGCGCCAGCGCGCCCAATGCATCCAGCGCCAGCGCGCCCACGGTCCAGGGGCGCAGCGGGCCGGGCGCACCGGGCGCCGGGTCGAGCGCGGGGGATGGTTGCGGCCCGCCGCCCGCGCCTTGCGGCAGCCAGAGCGGGATCGCCGGAAACCAGGCGGCGGGCAAGGCACCGAGGGCCGGTTTGAAACCGGCCCCTACAGTATGCAACGCGGCGCGGAGATCGGCCTCTCCGGCGGCGAAGGGGTGCGGCGCGGGGCTATCGCCGGTAGGGGCAGATGCATTGGCTGTGGGCGCGGGGCGGACCAGCCGTTCGCCCCAGAGCAGCAGCGCACCGCTCGCCCCGCCGTCCGCCGGCACCCAGGCGCCGTGCAACACGATCGGCACCGGGGCTGCCGTCGAGTCCATGCGCGCCTAGCCGTTGAAGGGCACTGGCATGATCCTGGCGGCCACTGCTTCCTCCAGCCGCGCGATCTCGGCCCGCACCGCCTCTACCACGTCGGCCACCGGCACCAGCGTGCTCTCCGCGCTGGTGCGGCGCTTCAACTCGACGCCGCCGCGCTTCAGCCCCCGCTCGCCCACCGTCAGCCGCAGGGGGATGCCGATCAGGTCGGCGTCCATGAACTTCACGCCGGGGCTTTCCGCGCGGTCGTCATAGAGCACTTCGACGCCCGCCGCCGTCAGATCGGCGTAAAGCTGGTCGGCGGTGGCCGCGGCGGCGCCCCGTTCGTTCGCCAGCGCCACCAGATGGACCTGGTACGGGGCGATGGAGATCGGCCAGATGATGCCTTTGTCGTCGTGGTGCTCCTCGACCACGCAGGCCAGCAGCCGCCCCAGTCCGATGCCGTACGACCCCATGATCACCGGGCGGCTCTTGCCCTCAGCGTCCAGGAAGGTGGCGCCCATGGCTGCGCTGTAGCGCGTGCCCAGCTTGAAGATGTTGCCCGTCTCCACGCCGCCCGACGTGCGCAGCGGGGCGCCGCACACCGGGCAGGCGTCGCCCGCGCGGGCCACGGCGATGTCGGCCACCACCGTCGCCGTGTAGTCGCGGCCATAGTTCGTGTTGAGCAGGTGGTAGCCTTCCTCGTTGGCCCCGGCCACCAGGTTCGGCGAGTCCGGGATGATATCGTCGACGACCACGACGATGTCGCGCAGGCCGATGGGCGAGGCGTAGCCGGGCACCGCGCCCACGACCTGGATTTCCTCGGTGCGCGCCGGGCGCAGTTCCCTGGCCTTCACGGCGTTCGCCAGCTTGGTCTCGTTCACGTCCATGTCGCCGCGCACCACGGCGAAGACGAAGCGGTCCACATCCCGGTCGCCCTCGGTCACGGTCGCCACCAGGAAGACCGCCTTGGCCGTCTTTGCTCTGGGCACGCCGAGCAACTCGGCCAGGCTCTCGATGGTCGTGGTCGCGGGCGTGGCGACCTTTTCCAGCGGCAGCGGCGCTTCGGGCGCGGCGGGCGGCTTGGCGAAGCGGGCGATCTGCCGGTTGGCCGCGTAGCCGCAGTTGTCGCAGAGCAGCAGCGTGTCCTCGCCGATGGGCGTCAGGTACATGAACTCGTGGGCCATGCTGCCGCCCATCATGCCCACGTCGGACTTCACGGCCAGCACCGGCAGCGCGGCGCGATTGAAGATGTTGAAATAGGCCTGGTAGTGTTCGCGGTACTGCCGGTCCAGCCCTTCCCAGTCGGCGTCCAGGCTGTAGCTGTCCACCATGGTGAACTCGCGCACGCGGATCAGCCCGGCGCGCGGGCGCGGGTCGTCGCGCCACTTGGTCTGGATATGGTAGATCAACTGTGGCAACTGGCGATAGGAGTTGATCTCCTTGCGCACCAGGTCGGTCACGACCTCTTCGTGGGTCATCGCCAGCACCATGTCGCGGTTCGACTTGTCGAAGAAGCGCCCCAGTTCAGACCCGATCTGGTACCAGCGCCCGGTCTCCTTCCAGAGGTCGGCGGGGTGGACCACCGGCATGGTCAGTTCTTGCCCGCCGATGGCGTTCAGTTCTTCGCGGATGATCTGCCCGATCTTGACGAACGAGCGCTGCGCCAGCGGCAGATAGCTGAAAATGCCCGCCGCCAACTGGCGAATAAACCCCGCCCGCAGCAACAACTGGTGGCTGACGGCGTCGGTTTCCGCCGGGGCTTCGCGCAGCGTCCGGCTAAACAACTTGCTCATGCGCATAATAATGGATAACCTTCCTGGGGCACGTTCAGCGTGCCGGTGTAACGCTTATGCCGGGTGGCCGGAGGGGTGGCCGTTGTGCCGCCCGTTGGCCGAGGCGCCGTCGAGGCTGCGCAGTTCGTCGGCCATGCGGCGCAGGTTGGCGGCGGCGGCATAGACGGTGGCCCCCTCGCTGCTGGCCGAGCCCATGGAGTCGGCGATCTCGCGGATGGCGTCCGTGACCTGGCCGCTGGCCTGGGTCTGCTGCTCGGTGGCCTGGCGGATCTGCTGGGCCATGTCGCTCGCGCGGCCCACGGCGCCCAGGATGACCTCGATCGAGCGTTGCGCCTCGTCCACCTGGCCGGTATAGCGCCGCGTCTCGGTCAGTCCCTGCTCGATCACCTGCTTGGTGTCGGCGGTGGCGGCCTCGATCTCGCGCACGGTGCCCTGGATGTCGCCCGCGGCGCGCAGCGCCTGGTCGGCCAGGGCATTGATCTGCTGGGCCACTACCGAGAACCGCCGCCCCTGGCCGCCCGCGCCCGCCGCCTCAATCATCGCGTTCAGGGCCAGCAGGTGGGTTTCGTCGGCGATGTTGTTGATTGTCTGCAGCGCACGCCGGATCAGCCGGGATCGCCCTTCCAGCACGCCCATGCGCTCGTGCATCTCCTGCACATGGCGTTCCAACTCGGTCATGGCCTGCGTGCTGCCCGCCGCGGCTTCCCGGCCGCGGCTCGCCGTCACCAGCGCCGCCTCGGACGTGCTGTCCACGGCGCCCGCGGCGTCGGCAATATAGCGCGCCTGCTGGGCCAGTTCCTCCACGGTAGACGTGATCTGGGTGACGGCGGCGTGTTGCTGGTGCAGGGCGGCGGCCAGGCGCGATGCGTACCCGGTCAGCTCTTCCGCGGCCTGGCTCAGCCGCGCGGCCATTTCCGCCTCCAGCCGATTGTGTTCGCGCATCCGGGCGTTGACCTCGCTCAATTCCGCCAACTGGCGGCTCACCTCGCCCCGGCTGCGCACCACTTGATAGAGCAGCACGGCGGGGGGGGTGAACAGCGCCAGCCAGATTAGCAGCCCGGCCCAGCCGATGCGCGCGTAGATCAGCGCGGTGAGCAGGGCCGGGAAATAGGCCAGCGCTTCCACACCCCAACTCATCACCAGGATTTCCACCTGCACCCGCAGCGCCCGCGCGCCGCCGACGACCAGCACATTGCCCCAGAAAATATAGCTGTCGTTGACCACCCGCACGACGAGCAGGGCGAGCAGCAGGCCCAGCAGATTCTGGCCACTCACCATGGTCAGCGGACGCTCGGCGCCGGCCAGGTCGTAGGCCAGGCCCCCGGCAATCCCCATGAGCGCATACATGCCCACATTCCGAAACAGCGCCCACGGGCTCATGGTCGCGTCACGCCGGTACTGCGTGAACGGCGGAAACACGGCCACCAGCCCCGCGGCCCACGGTCCCAAAGTGAGCATGGCGGCGTAATAGCTGGCCCCTTCGAGCCCCACCACCATCCGGCCCGGTATCACCGCCCCGATCGCTCCCAGCAGCAACCCGAGCAGACTCAACACCAGCGTGTACAGCCATTGCTCCGGGGTCAGCGGATGCTGCCACAGACCCAGTCCCAGCGCGATAATGCCGGCCAGCCCCCCGGCCGTTGCAAAGATCTTACGCGGCAACGAATATGCGGTTCTACTCACTTATATGTCCCGTCAAGCAGAGTCCCCGGCCAACGAGGACCACAATAATTGTGGGGAGATCATGGCCGGAGTATCGGCGCCCCGCAGCATACCCGCGACGGTCACGCCATCCGGTTTCTTCGCAGACCGGAAAGGCCCACCCGCGCCCGTCTTTCACGCGCTGTAGTATACCAGCTTATCCGCCGGGGCGCTATATACGCGGCCCGCTTAACGGCCTGAATCAAGGACCGCCGTCACAAAAAGGTATCAATCAAAATATTCTTCCACCAGGCAGGCACTACGGTAAGTAGCAGCGTTTGACACCCACCGGGCGTTATAGTAAGATACCCGCGGTTGTCGCCGCAGTATTGGACAATCGCGGGTCCGAATCAGGGGTCTGCCGGGATGGGCCAGGCAGACCAAGAGCGAGGCACTTCTATGTGGGGATGGTTACGACCGACCGGGCGGCCAATGCCGGGCACGCCCGTCCGGCGCCTGGGGTTGAGCGCGGTGGCGCTCGCCGCGTATTTGACCACCGCCGGCTGCGGCACTATCAGCGTCAACGACAACACACCCCCCCCACCCGCCCCTCCCAGCGCCAACCAGGTCTCCGATGCCGTCCCCAGTGGCCCCCGCCATGACCTGGCCCGCGATCCCCTTGGCCCAGGCGCCCCGCTGGCA
>CBJNAR010000326.1:0-5252 GCA_966434075.1 uncultured bacterium | reverse complement strand
TGAGCGTTTGCAGCGCGTACCCGGCAAACAGGAACACGCCGATGACGGCGCCGCTGGCGATCTCGCCACGGGTGAGCCGGACCAGCCGGCGGCGGAACATGATCGCCAGCGCCAGCACGGCGATGCCGAAGCGCAGGGTCAGGAAGGTGAACGGCCCGGTCCGGCTCACGCTGTCTTGCACCACGATGAAGGTGCTGCCCCAGATCAGCGCGACCAGCATCAGCAGCAGATCGACGCGCAAGGCCCGCCACCGCGGGCTCGCGGCGACCCGCCCGCCCCATCCGCGCGCCTGCCGCCGCGCCCGCGCGGCGCTCATGCCCCCAAACATGCCAACTCCTCATCGCCCGGTGTTCCCGCCGGTCTAACGCCAATGGACCTTCAGGAGTGTACCACAGCGCGCCTCCGAGGGGCAAACCGGCGGGAAACGCCAGCCCGCGCAGGCGGGCTTCGTACTCGTTGCCCGCCCATTCATGGGCCGGGCAACCGGGCGCTATTGCAGGAAATAGAGATCCTCGGTGGGATCGGCGCTGTACAGCGCGCTCACGCCGGACTCCAGCAGCAGGTCGGTGGCGCCGTCATAAGTGCGGACGTGCAGTTCGTGGGCCGGGGTCACGTAGGCCAGCAGCCCGGCGCCCAGCCGCCGGTGTGCATCGGGGAAGACGTGCAGATCGGGCGGGGCGCTGCCGCTGTAGATTGCCGGGGACGCCGGTAGCGGGTCGGGTAGGCCGGCCAGGGGCAGGCTGCGCAGCCGATAGGGTGCCACGCTGCGGCCCGCGGCCGCCCAGATCAGGCGCCCGGCCCGTACGGCCAGCACCGTGCCGTAGAATCCGCGATCGAGCGGCGTGTGAACGACGCGGGCCGGGCCCGCCGGATCGAGCAGGGCAATCGCCGCCGGGTGGTCCGCGTCAGGGCCGGTGAGGCGAAACCAACTGAGCAGGATCGTGGCGCTGTAGGGGTCGGGGGTGACGGCGACGACCGCGCCGTTGATGCGCTCCAGCGTCAGGCGGGGGGCAGCGGGCGCGGGTTGGGCGGGGTCGAGCAGCCAGGCGTGGGCGTGCGCCGGCTCATTCACCAGCAGCAAGATCCGCCCGGCCTCCGGCCCCGTCTGGATGAAGACGGCCCCGGCGCCCAGGTCGGTATCGGGATGTGCGCGGTCAAGCAGCACGTCGGCCAGGGTGTGCGCGGGCGTCTTGCCGTCCGCCGCGACCAGCAGCACCGTTTTGTGGCGCTCCGGGATGGCCGACTCCCGGCGGATGTAGCGGACGAGGTTGAGCACGATGTAGCGCCCGTCGGGGCTGTAGCTGCCGGAGATCTCCAGCCCGGTGCTCTCGGGCGCCCCGGCGAGATCGGTCAGGGCCCGCCGGCTGCCGTCGGGGTCGGCGATGAAGACGCGGATGCGCGGGTTGGCCGGGTCGTAGAAGTCGGGCCGGGCGACCACAAGGCTGCCGCCATCGGGCGCCAGCGCCACCGTCGACCAGTGGCCCTGGTCCAGTGACGGCAAGTCGGGGGCGATCACACGCGCGTCGCCCGCCGGCTCGAAGGCCAACTGCGGGGCGGGCAGGACCACCGCCCGCAGCAGCAGCGCCATGTCCCCGGCGTTCGGATAGCCGATGCCCCAGACGCCGGCCCGCCCGCAAAGGTACTGGCTGAACCCATCCAAGCCGGGCGCCAGCGGCACCGGCGGCCCGGCCTGCGGCCCCCAGCCGCCCAGGTACAGGGTACGGTCGCCGCACGCGCCGCCCCCCGGCCCGTCGAACAGCACGCCGCCGTCCGTGCAGAGGCCGCGCACCTGGCTCGCGGCGTCGCTGCCGGTAATGGGCTCCCAGCCCGCCGCCCCGTAATGATAGAGGCCCGGCGGCGCCGCCGTGGTCCGCAGGGCAATCGTGCCGCTGAGCGCATCCGCATAGACCTGCTGCTCGGCGGCCTGCTGCAAGCCGGGCAGATCGCGGTAGCGGGGCGCGATGGCAGCGGCCTGGCGGGCGGCCAGCAACGCGCTCGCCGCATCCCCTGTCGTTAGCCCGCGCTCGACGGCGCCATAGAGCCGGTCGCGCTCGGCCACCTGGTGGGCGGCATCGGCGGCCAGGGCGGGCGCGTCGGCGAAGCTGCCCGCCGCGCTGTAGGCGGCCCGCGCGGCATCCCAATCGTGCGCGGCGGCGGCCCGCGCGCCCGCCTGGTAGGCGGTGAGCCGGGTCTGCTGCTCCCACCACTGCCAGCCGCCAAAGCCGCAGATGGCGACCACCAGCAGCATTCCGATCAGCCATTCCCGGCGCGACTCCCGATGCGCCGGGTCGGGCGCGGGCGAATCGAGGTCTTCGATGATCGCGAAGGCGGGTGGACCAGCCGGTTCGGGCATGGCGTCTCCTTGGTCGGTGGGTGCGAACGCCGGTGCTACTCGTATTATTATATCACGCCCATTGGCGAGGCGTTCAAATTCCCGGCCTGGCCGCCCGTTCGTGGCACGGTGCCACGAGCGGCACGACGGGGCTACGCCGGGGGTTTCGGGGGGTTGAGTTGGGTGGGCAGGCGCCCGGCGATCTGCTCGATGCTGCGGGCGGGCGCTTCAAACTCCGCGCCGTGGGGTTCGCGGTGGAAGCGATAGTCGTATTTGCGCGCCACCTCGGCCAGGTCGGCGCTGGTGGCGGCCAGGTGGGCGATCTGGGCGTCGATCAGCGCGCGCAGCAGGGCCGGATCGCCCAGGCGGCGCAACGCGGCGCGGAAATGGGGCAGGCACAGGCCCATGGGGTGCCGCTGGTAGGCCTCCAGGAACGCGGGGTTCCCCAGGGCGACAATGCACGCGGCCACCGCCTGCGCTTCCACCGCCGCGGTCTGGCGGCAGCCGGGGCAGGGGGCCGACGGCTCCAGCGCCGCGGCCAGGGCGCGCCCGGCCTCGCTACCCTGGCCGCGCAGCCCCGCCAGCATCCCGCGCCAGCCGCCGCCTCCGACCCCCGCGGCGCCACCACGATCCACCAGCGTCTCGCGTGCTTCCTCGCAGTAATCGCGGTACAGGATCGCCGTGCCCAGCGTGTTCTGCAAGCCCAGCCATTGGCGGCCATGGGCCGCGCAGTAGCCCAGCGAGTCGCGCAGGCGACGGCGCGCGTCGGGGTCGGTCACGGCTTCGTAGGCGATGGCTTCGAGAAAGCGCGCGACTTGCTGTTCGGTGAGGGCGCAGATGGGGCAGCCCGGCTGGTCCAGGGCGCGTAGCAGCTCATCCCCTGTCCAGTCGCGCGGGCCGCCGGCTTCTACCGTCGGTTTATCCATGCGCGCATTATAGAGGGCGCCCGGCAGCGCTGTCAAAGACCCCCGGCTCATGACGGGTAAACCGGCTTTACAGGGATGGTATAATGAATATAGAAGATACAAGATATGGAGTGTGGATTGGCACCGCACGCGCATGACCGCCGGCCCACCGGGATCCCGGCCGGGGCGCAGGGGCTGTATTGCGCCGGAAACCGGCACGGAGGAGGAAAGCGATGATTCAGGACGGAGTCGGGGCGGAGAACTGGGCCTGGCAATGTGTCGGCCATAACGAGAACGCGGCGTTCCTCGGGCCGTGGGATGCCGACGCCTATATTGCCGAGCGGCCCGCCGGCTGGTACATCTGCGCCGACGGCCGCAAGATCGGCGCGGAGTACATCTACCGCCTGCCGGGCCGGGGCGTGCCGAGCGGCCCCTATACCCGCGAGCGGGCCGAAAGCCTGGCCCGCCAGATGATCGGCCTCGGGGCCGATGCCACGCCGCCCGCCCCCGATCGCCTGGTGCTCTACCAGGCCGGCGGCCTGGGCGGGCGCGACGGGCGCGAAGCCAAAGACGTGACGGGCCGCCGGTGGCTCTTCACCGCCGCCGGCAACACTCCGCGCCCCTGCAGTATTTGTGACGAACTGATCACGACCGGGTGGAGCCAGGGTCGCTGGGTGGACGCCCGGCACTATGTCTGCCGCGAGCACGTGGAGATGCGCGACGAAGCGCGCCCGGCCGAGGCCCGCTAGCGCCGCGGCGCGCCGCGCGGTTCCTCATTGGCATGACCTTCAGCTAGCGGGAGCATGGGCTCTAATACCGGGAAGAGGAATACAGCGATGCCCCAACACACCGGACTCCTGCGTGTGGGCCTGGTCGATCCCTTTCCGACTTCCCGAGCGGGCATGGCCCGCTTCGTGCGGACGATGTGCCGGGATATGCACCTGGTGTTCAAGGCGCGGGACGCCACCGACACGACGGCCCGGCTGACCGCAGGGCAGGTCGATGTCCTGCTGATCTCCGATTATCTGGGAGACACCGAACCCGATGGCTTTACCCTGGCGGCCACAATCCGTGACCGCCTCCCTTACCCGCCCATCGTCATCGCGTCGGGGTCGACGGATCACCGGGCAGACCCGGAGACCGCGCCCGCGCGAGCCGCGGCGGCGGGCGCCTGGGGCTATGTCGATTTATACAGGGAACCGCTGGAAGCCCTGGCGACCGCGATCCGCGAGGCCGCCGCCGAGCCGGTCTCCCGCTGAACGCACTCTCTACACTAGTCACGAAGTACGATCCGTCGCGCACTTCCGTCGCCGGACCGGCGGCGAATCGGTCGCACGCCTGATGCCGTCGGCGCCGCGCCGGGGTATGCTGAGGGCGCGCCCCAATAATACGCTCGACTTCAGACGAGGCAGCCATGTCGATCGAGAACAACAAGCAGGTGGTGGCGCACTTCGTGGAGGTGTGTCAGAACCAGCATAACCTGGCGGCGGCGGACGAGATCTTCCACCCGGACTTCGTGAACCACTACGCCCCTGAGGGGCGCCCGATAGCCGCAACGCCCGGCCCGGCCGGGAGCTTCCAGGCGTTCTACGCCATGCTGCTACGGGCGTTCCCGGATGCCACGATGGAGATCAACGAGCAGCTCGCCGAACGGGACTTAGTAGCCACCCGCAAGACACTGCGCGGAACCCACCGGGGGGAGCTCTGGGGCTTGCCCCCAACCGGCAACCGGGTAGAATGGGAGTTCATCGACATCTTCCGCGTCCGGGACGGCAAGCTGGTGGAGCACTGGACCCACATGGACTTCGAGGCCCTGCGCATGCAGATGCACCCGCGCGAATAGGGGCGTTGCCGCTATGGTAGAGCGATGGGAGGGCCCGTGAGAACGTTCTTTGCGGACCACTGACAGCTACTACGCACCATCTTGTGTGCTGTTCTTACCCACATCGTGTTCATAAGCCGCGATCGGCCGGTGGCGCTTGGTCGGATGGAGGCGGTCGGCCTCGGCGTCGTTG
>CBJNAR010000325.1:0-5261 GCA_966434075.1 uncultured bacterium | reverse complement strand
GCGGGGCGATCATGCCGTTCGCCGAGATGCAGGCGCGCTGGGTCGCGGCGGTGCTGCGCGGCACCATCGCCCTACCGCCCGCCGCCGCCATGCACGCCGCGATTGCGGCGCGGCGCAAGCAGATTGCTGCGCGCGGGGGCAACCCCTTCCGCATCGAGTTTGAACCCTACATGGACCTGCTGGCGTCCGAAATCGGCGCCCTGCCCCGGCTGTGGCGCCATCCGGGGCTCTGGCGCGCGCTGCTGGCCGGGTCCCTGCTCGCCGCCCGCTATCGGCTCGACGGTCCAGGCCGCGCGGCTGACGCCGCGCACATCTTGCGCTCCGGCAACCGCCCCGCCTCGCGGGCGACGGCGGCTCCCGCTACGCCGCTCCGCGATCGCTCCTGGTCGCGCGGCTGACCGGCGCGGCGTCCGGCGCGGCGCCCCGCAACTGCGCCGCGAGCCGCTCCGCCGCGCGCCGGCACACGGCCCACATGGTCAGCGTCGGGTTCACCCCGTGGCAGGTCGGAAATACCGCCGTGCTGAACACGTACAGCCCCGGCGTGTCATGCACCCGCAGATCGGGATCGACCACCGAGGTCGCGGGGTCCTCGCCCATGCGGCAGCCGCCCAGGTCATGGCTGCTCACCACGCCGTTGAAGCGCGGGCCGCGCCAGGTCGCCGTCGCGCCCATCGCCCGCAGGATCGCCTCGGCCTGGCCCTCCATAAACTCGGCCAGGCGTTGCTCGTTAGGTTGCATATCGTAGGTGATCCGCAAAAGCGGCAGGCCCAGGCCGCTGCGGTCCCGGTGGTGCGGGTCGAGGTCGAGGTAGTTCGCGTGGTAGGAGAGCGAGTCGGGTTGCAGACGTACCGCGGTGATGTGCTGCCACTGGCGCAGGTGGTCTTTGTACGGCCGGCCCCACGACCGCACGGTGGGCGGCAGCGCCTCGCGGCTGATCTGGATCGGCAGGCGCTGGTTCTCGATGTTGGGCGTGGCCCCGCCGACAAACCCGTGCGCCGGCGCGTCGAAGTCCACCGAGATAAAATCGTCCAGGCTCCACATCTGCGCCGCCGGACCGGTATGGGCATTGAAGATGACATCGGGCACCAGGCCCGACACATCGGCCCAGAGTTTCGTCATCAGGTGCTTGCCGACCTGACCGGCGTTGTTGCCCAGCCCCTGCGGGTGCCGCCCATCGCCGGAAAGCAGTAGCAGCCGCACGTTCTCAAACGTGTAGCTGCACAGGATGACCGTGCGCGCTTCCTGCACCTGCCGGTGGCCGTTGGCGTCCACGTATTCGACGCCCGCGGCATGCCCGGCGGCATCAGTCAGCACGCGGACGACGCGACAATGGGTGCGCAGATCAAAGTTGCCGGTCGCCAGCGCTTGCGGCACCCAGGTCAGCCCCGGATACCAGCGCTCGTTATTGAAGGGGCCGAACCCGCCGCTCCAGGCACAATAGGTGGTGGCCGGAAACCCATTGTAGGGCTCACTGTTCACGGCGACCGGCGTCGGATAGGGATGCAGCCCCAGCGACTCGGTTGCCTTGCGGAAGGTCTCGCCCATGGTGAAAGGGCGCATCGGCGGCAGCGGATAGGGCTTGCTGCGCGGCACGAACGGGTTGCGGCTGCCGTCGCCGGCCACGCCGATATGGTCCTCGATCAGCGTGTAGTACGGTTCCAGGTCGTCGTAGGTCAGCGGCCAATCGACCAGCGTGTGGCCCTCCGGCAGTGCTCCCTCGCCCCAGCGCTCGCGGACATACGAGCGATACTGGAAGTGGTGGGGATGCAGGCGCCGCAGCGCGCCGCCCCAGTGGATGACCGACCCGCCCACGCCGTTCATCATGCGGCCCAGCGTGAAGCGCGCTTCACGGTCCGGCGAGTCCGCCTTGAGGCGCCAGCGCGGCGTCTCGCTCAGGAACTTGAGGCCCATCTCGCCGCGACAATAGTAGGCGGACGCCAGTTCGTCGGGCACGAAGTCCCGGTTGGTGCGCCACGGCCCCACCTCCAGGCCGACTACGCGCAGCCCGGCGCCGGCCAGGACCGCCGCCGCCAGGGCACCCGCCGCGCCCACCCCCACCAGCACGACATCGGCGGGGCCGGCGGGCGGTTGGCCGCCGCGCTGCGGGTCGTAGCCGGGGATCTCCACCGGCTCGCGCGGGCCGCCGTTCAGCGAGTAGCCCACATCGGCCAGCGACTGGATCACGCCGCCTTTCAGCGCCGGTTCGGCGGCCAGGTTCTCCTCCGCCGAGTTCTCAAACCAGAAACCGGGATGGCCCAGGAACCGCCAGCCCTGCTTGTCGCGGTTGCCGCCGTAGACCGGGTCGGCGAAGAGCCCCTCCTGGAGATGGGCACGCAGCGTCTGGAAGAACTCGCGCGGCGGCGGCACATGAAAGTCGGGCAAGCGGCCCTGTTCGAGTTCGCCCAGCAAGGTGTCTTGCTGCTCGGGCGCACAATCGGCGAAGGACTGTCCGAAGCGGGTGCAGGCGGCGCGGTCCAGGGTCGCCAGCCCCACCCGGTAGGCCGGGGCCAGGTCGCGGTACGCACCGGCCAGCGCCCGGTCCACGTAGTGGACGACGCCGATGGCCGTCGCGCCCGGCCCGGCCTCGTCCGCGGGAAACATCCGCTCGAAGATCGCCGCCGCCGTGCGCGCTTCATAGGGATTGATGGCAATCAGCGCCGCCGGTAGTTCAGCCATAAGCTCCTCACTGTGGGGGTAACTCGGTCTCGTCCGTGGTATACGGCATCAGCCCGGCGGTGGGCGGTGTGCCGTAGTTCACGTAGACCGTCTTCTTGCGGAAGTAGTGGTCATAGCCGTGCCGCCCGTCGTCGCCGCCCATGCCGCTCAGCCGGTAGCCGGTATGGAAGCCCTGGAACTGCTCCGGTCCGATGCGGTTGATGTAGACCTCGCCGAAGCGGATGGCCTGCACCGCGCGCATCATGCGCTTGAGGTCGTCGGTGAACAGATAGGCGGTCAGGCCGTACTTGCTGTCGTTGGCGAGCGCGATCGCTTCCTCGAAATCGTCGAAGGCCATGACCGGCGAGATCGGTCCGAAGATCTCTTGCTGCATAATGTCCATATCGTTGCGCACGTTCGTCAGCACGGTCGGGGCGTACCAGAACCCGCGCTGGAACTCCTCCCCTTCCGGGCGTTTGCCGCCGAGGGCCACCTGCGCGCCCTGCTCCTGCGCGCGGGCGACCATGCGCTCCAGCTTTTCCACCTCGATCTGGTTGACCTTGGGGCCGAGATCGATGTCGGTGCGCATAGGGTTGCCGAGCCGCAGCTTCGCAGCAGTGGCGACGTAGCGTTCCACGAACTGGTCGTACACCCGGCGCTGGACATACGTGCGCTCGTTGCAGGTGCAGACCTGGCCGCAGTTGACGAAGCGGGCGTGCAGGGCGTTGCGCACCGCAAGGTCCAGGTTCGCGTCGTCCATGACGATGAACGGCGCCTTGCCGCCCAGTTCCAGCGAGACGACGGTGATATTCTCGGCGGCGGCGGCCAGGATCTGGCGGCCCGCACGCACCGAGCCGGTGACGGTGACGAGCTGCGTGATCTCGTCGCGCACCAGCGCCTCGCCCACCACCGTGCCCGCCCCGGTGACGACGTTGACCACGCCCGGCGGCACCCCGGCCTCCTCGCAGATCTCCGCCAGCGCCAGCGCGCTGAGCGGCGTGTCCTCGTGGGGCTTGACGACGATGGTATTCCCCGCCATGAGCGCGGGCGCGACTTTGCGGGCGAACAGCGCCGCCGGGTAGTTCCAGGGGATGATGCCCACGACCACGCCGAAGGGCACGTTGCGGATCCAGATGTCCTCGTCCCGATTGTCCGAGGCCACGATCTCGCCCATGGGGGCGCGGGCGAACGAGGTGAAATACTCGAAGAAGCCCGCCGTGCCGGCGATCTCGCCGCGCGCCTCTACCAGCGGCTTGCCCTGCTCCTGCACAACCAGCCGGGCCAGCCGCTCGGAGTCCGCGTTGATCCGCTCCACGATCCGCCGCAGATAGGCGGCGCGTTCGATCCCGGTGAGGGCTTCCCAGGCCGGTTGGGCGGCCTGCGCGGCCTCCAACGCGGCGCGCGCATCCTCGCGCGTGCCTTCCGGCACCACGGCGAAGGCGTCCCCGGTGGCCGGGTTCAAGACCGGGCGCGTGCGCCCGTCGCCGGCGCCGCGCCACTCGCCGCCGATATACATCTGATATGCGGCCAGTTCCATGCCGGTGGTCATGATCGAGGTCTCCTTTAACGCGCGGTCAGGCCGCCGTCGATCACCAGCCCCGTGCCGGTGATAAAGGCGGCGTCATCGGACACCAGGTAGAGCGCGGCGGCGGCGATTTCGTCGGGCGTGCCCAGGCGGCCCAGCGGCTGGCGGGCCACCAGCGCCTGCCGGGCCGCCACCGGGTCGTCGGCCTGCTTGAGCAACCGCCCCACCCACGGCGAGTCGACAGTGCCGGGACAGAGGCAATTCACCCGGATGCCCTGCTCCACATATTCGACGGCGACCTGCCGGGTGAGGGCGATCACGGCGCCTTTGCTGGCCGAATAGGAGGCGCGCTTGGGCAGGC
Source organism: uncultured bacterium (assembly GCA_966434075.1). Classification (GTDB taxonomy): domain Bacteria; phylum Chloroflexota; class Chloroflexia; order QHBQ01; family JAICKM01; genus JAICKM01. Next base: position 720 of record CBJNAR010000325.1, on the reverse strand, counting down.
CGACCATCCCGGCCACCGAGGCCGTGTTGAGGATCACGCCGCCGCCCTGCGCCAGCATGTGCGGGATGGCGTACTTGCAGCCCAGGTAGACGCTCTTGACGTTCACCGTCATCACCCGGTCCCACTCCTCGGGTTCGCACTCGACCACGTCGGTGGTCGAGCCGATGCCGGCGTTGTTGCAGAGGATATCGATGCGCCCGAACGCGGCGATGGCCGCGTCGATCATGGCGCGCACCGCGTCGGGCCGGCTGACATCCCCGGCGAAGGCCTGGCCCGTCCCCCCGGCCTCCGTCACCATGCGCGCCGTTTCCTGGGCCGCGCTCTCGTTCACATCGGCGGCGAGAATTCGCGCCCCCTCGCGGGCAAACAGCCGGGCCATCGCCTGCCCGATGCCCGATCCCGCGCCGGTTATCACGGCGATACGCTGGTCCAGTTTCATATACCCTCCTTACGTGCATTGCTGATTAGCGGCGGGCCGGTTTGAAACCGGCCCCTACAGCGCGTCTGGTGCCTGGCCGGTTTGAAACCGGCCCCGACAGCACGTCCGGCGCCGGGCCGGTTTGAAACCGGTCCCTACATCGCGGTGTAGCCACGTCTGCTACTAAAATCGGTGCTGCTCGATGCGATACCGGTCAATGGTCGCCTGGTTGAGCGTGACGCCGAGGCCCGGACGGTCCGGCAGGCGCACATGGCCGGTCGCATCCACCTCCGGCAGATCCT
>CBJNAR010000324.1:0-5261 GCA_966434075.1 uncultured bacterium | reverse complement strand
ATCCGCGCGTGCCCATCGGTCGGGCCGCGGTCCTCCAGATACCCGACGGGAGAACCAGGCATTTATCTGCGCGCTTGTCTACTGTAGACCCGCTTCGCCGGCCCGGTAATCCGGCACCCTTCCGACAGGAGCACACGCAGGCTCTACACAATATATACCAAATCACTTATGTCAAGCTACACGCGCCTGACTTTGCAGCGTGATGTGATGGTCGCCGGGATCCGCCGGCGTGGGACGGATTGGCGGGTCGGTGTGGACGCGCGTTGTGCAGTGGAACCGGCTGCTGGGTTGCCGCAACGGATCAGCGCGTGCCTCTTTGCAGCGCTCCCCTCCCCCGTTCCGCCGGTCGATAGGCTATAATGGATCTGTGTCGATTCCAGTGTTAGCCACGAAACTCTATATCCCGCCGTCGCCCCCGACGGCGGTGCAGCGGGCCCGCCTGCTGGAGCGGTTGACTGCCGGGCTGCACCGCAAGCTGACGCTCATCGCAGCCCCTGCCGGCTTCGGCAAGACCACGCTGGTCAGCGCCTGGGTCGCTGGGTGCGGGCGGCCGGTGGTCTGGTTGTCGCTGGACGCCGCGGATAGCGACCCGGCCCGCTTTCTGACCTACCTCGTCACGGCGTTACGCGGGGTGGCCCCGGATATCGGCGAGGGGGTGTTGCGCGTGCTCGCGGCCCCGCAGCCCCCGCCCCCCGAAGCCATCCTGACCTCGCTACTCAATGAAATCGCCGCCGTGCCCCAGGCTTTCGTCCTCGTCCTCGATGACTACCACCTGATCGAGGTCCCCGCAGTGGACCAGGCGCTCGCCTTCCTGATCGAGCACCTGCCGCCCCAGATGCACCTGGTGATCGCCACGCGGGAGGATCCCCCGCTGCCGCTGGCCCGGCTCCGCGCCCGCGCCCAACTGACCGAGGTGCGCGCCGCGGACTTGCGGTTTACTTCCGCGGAAGCCGCCACGTTTCTCCAGGCGATGGGTCTGAACATCGCGGCGGAAGATGTGACCGCCCTGGAAGAGCGCACCGAGGGCTGGATCGCGGGCTTGCAATTAGCTGCCCTGTCGCTGCGGGGCCACGAAGACGTGCATGACTTCATCCAGGCGTTTGCGGGCGACCATCGCTACATCCTGGACTACCTGGTCGAAGAGGTGCTGCAACGCCAACCCGCCCCCATCCGCCGCTTCTTGCTGCAGACCGCCATTCTCGACCGTCTGACCGGCCCGCTGTGCGAGGCCGTCACCGGCCAGCCGGACGGCAGCGCGCTGCTGGAGGATCTGGAACGCGGCAACTTCTTTGTCGTGCCCCTGGATGACCGGCGCCAGTGGTATCGCTATCACCACCTCTTTGGGCAAGTGCTCTCGGCGCATCTGCGGGCTGAGCAGCCCGACCAGGTCGCGACCCTACACCGGCGCGCCAGCGCGTGGTACGAGCAGCAGGGGGCAGTGGTCGAGGCGATCCACCATGCGCTGGCCGCCGCCGATTTCGCGCGCGCGGCGGACCTGATCGAGCGGACTGTGCCCGAAATGCGCCGGACTCGAGAGGTCGCCCGGCTGCTGAGCTGGTTCAAAGCGCTGCCCGACGCGGTGCTCCGCGCCCGGCCCGTGCTCAGCGCGGAGTATGGCGGGGTGCTATTGGCCGACGGTCAGGTCGCCGGCGTGGAGGCCCGCCTGCAGGACGCCGAACGGTGGCTGGACCCGACCACGGCCATGCGTGCGCGACAGGACGCCCCAGCGGCGATGGTCGTCGTGGACGACGAGGCCTTTCGCCGGCTCCCTGGGGCGATCGCCATGTACCGGGCCGGCCTGGCCCTGGTGCGGGGCGATGTGACCGGAACCATGCAATACGCCCGGCAGGCGCGCGACCTCGCCCCCGCGGACGACGATCTCGGGCGCAGCGGGGCCGTGGCGCTGCTGGGACTGGCCTCCTGGGCGAGCGGGGATCTCGCGGCGGCGCACCGGACGTATGCCGAGGGCATGGCCGGAGTGCTGCGCGCCGGGTTCATCTCCGACGCCATCAACGGCGCCATCGCCCGCGCGGAGATCCGGATCGCCCAGGGGCGGCTCCATGAGGCCGGGCGCACCTACGAGCAGGCCTTGCAGTTGGCGGCCGCGCAGGGCGAGCCGGTTCTGCAGGGCACCGCAGACCTGTATGTGGGCCTGAGCGAGCTCGCGCGCGAGCGGAACGATCTGCCGGCGGCAGCCGAGCACCTGCAGCGCAGCCAGGAGCTAGGCGAGCGCACCGGGTTCCCGCAAAACCGGTCGCGCTGGTGCGTGGCGATGGCGCGCATCCGCCAGGCGCAGGGGGATCTGGCCGGCGCGCTCGATCTGCTCCAGGAAGCCGAGCGCCGGTATGTGAGCGACTTCTTCCCCAATGTGCGGCCGGTCGCGGCGTGGCGGACCCGCGTGTGGGTCGCGCAGCGGCGACTAGGGGACGCCTTCGACTGGGCGCGGGAGCGCGGCCTGTCGGTGGAGGACGACCTCAGCTATCTACGCGAGTTCGAGCATCTCACCCTGGCCCGCGTGCTCCTGGCCCGCTATACGAGCGACGGGACAGCCCACTGGGTGCAGCAGGCGCTGGGCCTGCTGGCGCGCCTGCTGCAAACCGCGGAAGCCGGGGAGCGGACGGGCAGCGTCATCGAAATCCTGGTGTTGCAGGCGCTGGCCCACCAGGCGCAAGGCGCTATCCCGGCCGCACTCGTGCCGCTGCAACGCGCGCTGGCGCTGGCCGAGCCGGAGGGCTATGTTCGCATCTTTGTCGACGAAGGCGCCCCCATGGCGGTGCTGCTGCAAGCGGCCGCCCGGCAGGGGATCGCGCCGGACTATAGCCGGCAACTCCTGGCCGCCCTGGGCCCGGCCCCGGCTGGCCCGCCGGCCAAACAGCCGCTGATCGAGCCGCTGAGCGACCGGGAACTGGAGGTGCTGCGCCTGCTCGGCAGCGACTTGAGCGGCCCGGAAATCGCCGGGGCACTGATGGTGTCGCTGAACACGATGAATACCCACACCAAAAACATCTACGCCAAGCTCGGAGTCAACAACCGCCGCGCCGCCGTCCGCCGGGCCGCGGAACTCCACCTGTTATAACCGGCAATCCGCACCCCCGGCCCCGGCAGGTCTCGTAAATCACCTGCCGGGGCTTTTTGTTTCCCCTCGCCCTGCCCGACCACCGGATCACCAGATCAATCACCAGATCTGGTGATGCCTGCTCACCATGTTGGCCTGTATTCTCTTTTCAAGTCAAGAACGCATTCAGCGGGAATGCCAGAGCGTGACCCACAGCCCGATAGCTCATATAAGGAGACAAACCGATGAGTACCATTCGCCAGACCGCAACCAGTAACGGGAACACACACGCGGACCCAACCATCGCCGCGCATCTCATCCGCTGGACCGGCTTAGCCGCGGTGGGGGGAGGGATCATTTTCGCGGGCATTCAGCCGATCCATCCCCCGGACGTAGTGGCGTCCGTCACCACCAGCACCTGGGCGATCATCACCACCTTGAAGACGGCCATGTGCCTGATGTTCCTGCTCGGCATTGGGGGGATCTACGCGCGGCAAGCGAACAAGGCCGGGTGGCTGGGGCTGGCCGGCTGGTTCCTGTTTAGCCTCTCCTGGGCGCTCCAGTTGTGCTTTGTCTTCGCCGAAACCTTTATCTTGCCGCTGCTGGCGACCACGGCGCCGCAGTTTGTGGACGGCTTCCTGAGGAACATCGCCGGGGGCGAGGTCACCAGCGTAGACCTCGGCGCCCTCCCCGTGATCTATGGGATCGGCGTCGGGGGCCTGTATATGCTCGGCGGCGTGGTGTTTGGCCTCGCGACGCTGCGCGCCGCCGTCCTGCCGCGCTGGGCGGCCGGGCTGCTGGCCGTCGCGGCCTTGTTGACCCCCGCGGCGGCGCTGTTCCCGCATAACATCCAGCGGTTCGCGGCGGTGCCGGTGGCGTTCGCGCTGGCCGCGCTGGGCTACGCGCTCTGGGCGGAACGGCGCGCTCGCACCGCGGCCCCCGTCCCCAGCCCGGTCAGCCCCCAGCTTGGCCAAACCGGAGCCAAGTAAGCGCGCCGGCAACGGCATGGAGGAGCCAGGCGGCCCACCAGCCGCCTGTCTCACCGGGAAATCGCACGAAAGGAGACAAACCCATGAACCCTGATCCGCACGCTACCACCTCCGGGACCGCCACGCGCAAACTCGCGATCGCGGCGGGCGTGTGCTACCTCATCACCCACGTCACCTCGGTCGGCGCGGCCATCCTATATGATCCCATTCTGCACAATGCCGATTACATCACCGGGACCGGCCCCGATACCCCGGTGCTCTTGGGAGCGTTTTTCGAGATCATCCTGGTCCTCGGCATTGTCGGCACCGCGGTCGCGCTGTTTCCCGTCGTCAAGCGGCAGAATGAAGGCGTCGCGCTCGGCTACGTGGGCCTGCGCACGCTCGAAGCCGGCATCATTGCCGCAGGCGTCGTCCCGCTCCTGGCGGTCGTGACGCTACGGCAGCACCTGCCGGGAACCGCCGGCCCCGATACCGCGACCCTCGTCACCCTCGGTCAGGCCTTGGTAGAGGCCCACAACTGGACCTTGCTGCTCGGCCCCGGTCTGGTCTGCGGCGTGAACACAGTGTTGATGGCGTTCCTGATGTACCGGTCCCGCCTGGTCCCGCGGTTCATCCCGATGCTGGGCCTCGTCGGTGGCCCTCTGGTCTTCGTCTATAATAGCGCCCTGATATTCGGCTTCGGCGCGCAGATCGCGTCGTGGGCGGTCATCCTCGTGATCCCGATCTTCACCTGGGAGGTGACGCTGGCCCTCCGGCTCATCACCAGGGGCTTCAACCAGGCGGCCCCCGCCACCCAACCGGCCAACCCGGCCACACACGAGCTATTGAGCGCGGCATAGCGCGCCCACATACGGGGACAGGGCGGCAGCAGGTCCGCCCTGTCCCCGGAGGACAGAGCAATGGCGAACAAGCTTAGCCCGGAAAGTGAGGCCGGCTGCCCAGGGGTTTATCAGATCCGCGTCCGGGGTCACCTGGGCCGGCAATGGACGGAGTGGTTCGAGGGGCTGACCATCACGCTGGAGGCCAACGGCGACACCCTGCTCACCGGCCCGGTGGTCGATCAGGCGGCGCTGCATGGCTTCCTGAGAAAAGTGCGCGACTTAGGCATGCCGTTGCTCTCGGTCACGAGCGTGGAACCCGGCCCCACCGAGGCAGCGAAGGCAGTAACACGGGATTGAGGCGACCGGCTTTGTAAGCCGGGCGCTGTTCTGCGGGGC
>CBJNAR010000323.1:0-5267 GCA_966434075.1 uncultured bacterium | reverse complement strand
CGGTGACGACGGCCCAGCGCAAGCTGTTCGGCGGGCGCCAGGCGGCCATCGCCGGCCACAACGTCAACACGATCTATATCCAGGTGGACGACAAGGACAACATGACGGCGGCCCAGGAAGCCGTGACCGACTTGCTGCGCACCCGCCACCGGCTGCCCACCGCCACTAACGACTTCACCGTTGTCAACCAGGCTGACCTGCTGGCGACGCTGAACGGGGTGGTGGCGACGCTGACGCTGTTCCTGGGCGCCATCGCCGGGATCACGCTGCTGGTGGGCGGCATCGGCATCATGAACATCATGCTCGTCTCCGTGACCGAGCGCACCCGCGAGATCGGCATCCGCAAAGCCGTCGGTGCCCAGCAGGGCGACATCCTGCGCCAGTTCCTGATCGAAGCCGTGCTGATCAGCCTCAGCGGCGGGCTGATGGGCATCGCGCTCGGCATGGGGCTGGCCTCCCTGGTCAGCCTCACCGGCACGCTCACGCCCGTGGTCACGCCCGGCGCGGCGCTGCTGGCGACCGGCTTCTCGGTGGCGGTGGGGCTGTTCTTCGGCATCTACCCGGCCCGCCGCGCGGCGCGTCTCGACCCCATCGTGGCCCTGCGCTACGAATAGCGGCCCCCGCCGGGCGGGGTTACGGCGGTCCGGCGCGGAACAGGGTGGCGATCCGCTCGGTGGCGATGCCGCTGGTCAGCAACCGCTCGTGCCGGTCGCTGAGCAACTGCTGGGTCCAGTCGGTGAACCCGCCGTCGCCGATCATGTATTCCCTGCTCTGCATATCGCGGGCGTAGATCTGGAAGCGCACCCACTGGTAATACCCCGGTGTGGTGGTCGGATGGGGATCGAACTCCAGACGCGCCCGCGGAAACTGCGCGGCGACCGGGGCGATCACCTGCTGCGCGAGGATGTCGCGCGCTGCGTCATCGGCCAGCGGCGTGAAGGCGATGCGCGTGTCCGCCAGGCGGTACCCCAACTCCTCCGCGCCGTCCAGGAAGCGCAGATAGAAGCCAAGCTGCTCTGTCAGCGCGGGCACCTCAAAGCCGCCCAGGCCCGCCGCCCGCCCGGCGGTGCAGAGGCTGAACATGCGGAAGTGCGCGCGCATATGCGGCCCGGTGTAGCGTTGCGCCCGCACCAGGCGGTGACTGGCGCAGACCCGCACCGGTTCCCGCACCGGCTCGCTATCATGCCGTTGCGCCCGCCGCCGTAGCGCGCATTCCAGCGCCAGCACGTTCGTGGCGTCGGCCACCACCTCGGTGTTACGGATGGTGCTGACGACCCGGTTCTGGTCCACCGGGGCCGGCGCCGAGCATGTGCCCAGCGGGGCCAGGGGCGACAGGTCAAGCGCCTCGAAGGCCGGCGTTGCCACGCGCAGCGCCAGCCGGTCCAACTCCAGCAGCGCGCCCGCCTCCACCGGGGCCGGGCGAACAAACGGGTTCTGCGCGTACTGCTCCAGCACGCGGCGCGGGGTCTGGCGCGCGGCCCGCCGCTGGAAGACGGCCAGCAGCAACGATTGCAGATCCGTCGGCGCCAGGTCCTCGCCCAGCAACTCGACCAGGTTGGCGACGCCGCTTGCGCGCAGGATGCGGGCGATGATCTTGTCCGGCACGATAGGCGGCCTACTTACGGCCCGGTCGGGTCGCGGGGCTCGTAGCGGGCGATCTGGTCCTCGGCATAGGGAACGCCGCTCGCCAGGATGATGCGCGCCATCTCGACGGCGTCGAAGGGTACGCGGCGGAACTCCAGGCTCGTGCGCCCCTGGTCCACGCCCAGCACGGCGTAGTCGGCCCAGGGGTCGGCCTTGAAGTCCTCTTCGGGTTGATGGCGGTTGTAGGCGAAGCCGGCGCTGCCGGGGTTGAAGAAGAACGTGTCGCCCAGGCGGCGCACCTGTTGCATGTGCGTATGGCCGCCGGTCAGGATCGCCGGCTGGAACGGGCCGAGCATCTGCGCGAACTCGGCTTCGGGCGTCTCCGGCAGAATCACGTCGTTGTAGGAATGGGGCGAGCCGTGGAAGCAGATCAGGGTGCGGTCCGTGTCCGGCCCCAGCGAGATTTCCACCGTGGGCTGGAACCCGGCGATGAACGCCTGGTCGTCCGCCGAGAGTTGCGCCAGCGACCACTCGCGGACTCGGCGCTGCCGCTCAGAGACTTCTTCCTGCGTCGTGGGGTCCTGGCCGGTCAGCAGCCAGTCGTCGGCGTTGCCCATGACCACCGGGCAGGCCAGTTCGCGCAGCCGGGCCACGACCTCGGCGGGCTGCGGCCCGCCCTGGATCGCATCGCCCAGGCAGACGACCTGATCCACCGGGTCCCGGCGCAGGTCGGCCAGCACCGCGTCCAACGCCAGGCAATTGCCGTGCATATCCGAAATGACCGCGATTCGCATGGGCGCTACCCTCCTCGCGGCAGAGGCCGCAAGAAGCATGCCGGTGGCGCAGGCGCGCCCCGGTAACAACACAGTGGTTATGAGGTTTGATCCACAAAATATCGATTCCGCGCCTCAGTAGTCTGTCAAAGGCGAGATGTCACTCTGAGCGCAGCGAAGAGCTTTATCGCGCTTTGCCGGCTCCCAGGCTCCAGTATGTCAAAGGCGAGGTGTCACTCTGAGCGCAGCGAAGAGTCTCGTCTCGGATCCACACGAGACGAGACGAGACTCTTCGCTGCGCTCCACGTGACAAGTCCTGGTCGCCGGGCAAAAGGAAGACCGGGCGTCGCGCGCCCGGTCTTGCCTGGGGTGTTCCGGCTACTTCTTATGGGCGGTATCCTGGCTCACCAGCTTGAAGAACCGGCTTTCCTCGCCGTCTTTGGTCTTGTCCTGGTAGAGGAAAGCCAGGTGCTTCTCGTCGAACTTCTCAAAGAACGCATCCCAGGAGATGTGCTCCAGGGAGTCGCCGCCGCTGTAGCCGGGGAAATCGATCCGCAGCACGCCGGGGTCGTCGTCGTTGCCGGTGCGTTTCACGGTGGCGGGCGAGCCGCCCCGCGCCTCGACCCACTTACGGATCTCCTTGTGATCAGTCGTTGTCTTCGATTCTCCTGCCATACTGCACCTCCATGGCTGCGTGGGCAGACTGCCTGGCCTTGGCGGCCCGCCGGGTTGTAACAGGGTATGTTGGTGCAACTCCCGTGCCAGCGCCGGTGGCCCGGCCCAATCCTGCTTCCTGTCAACATTGTCATGCTGAACGCAGTGAAGCATCTCGTCTCCGTGGCGACGAGACTCTTCGCTCCGCTCAGAGTGACAAATCAGGGGGCAGGGTAGACCGTGGCGGGATCGAACTCCCGCGCCGCGACCGTCTCAAGCTCGCCGGTCGCGTGGGCGCGGCGGTAGAAGCAGGTCGCGTAGCCCTCGTGGCAGATCGGGCCGAGTGATGTTACCTGGATCAGCAGGCTGTTCAGCTCGCAGTTGATGTAGACGGCGTCGACCTGCTGGTAGTGGCCCGATGTCTCACCTTTGAGCCAGAGCTGCCCGCGCGAACGGCTCCAGAGCCAGAGCCGCCCGCTGGTCAGCGTGCGCGCCAGCGCCTCCCGGTTCATGCTGCCCACCAGCAACACCTGCCGGTCGCCGCCGGCCTGCACCACTACTGGCACCAGCCCATCGGCGCCGAAGCACACCACATCGACCAGGCCGGGCGCCTGCGCTTCCTGGGACGGCTCGCTCATAGCCGCACCGCCACGCCGTGGTCGGCCAGGTAGCGCTTCACCTGGGCCACGCTGTACTCGCCGAAGTGGAAGATCGAGGCGGCGAGCGCCGCGTCCGCCCCGCCCGGCGCCAGCACCGCCCGAAAGTGGTCCAGCGTGCCCGCGCCGCCCGAGGCGATCACGGGGACGGGCACGGCGGCGGCCACTGCCTGGGTCAGCGGCAGATCGTAACCATCCTTGGTGCCGTCGCGGTCCATGCTGGTCAGCAAGATCTCGCCCGCCCCGCGTTCCACCGCCTCACGTGCCCAGGCCAGGGCATCGAGGCCGGTGGGTGTGCGCCCGCCGTGCGTGAACACGCCCCAGCCCGACGGCGCCGCCGGGTCGTGCCGGGCGTCGATGGCGACGACGATGCACTGGCTGCCGAAAGCCTCGGCGCCCCGGCTGATCAGCGCCGGGTCGCGCACGGCGGCGGTGTTGAGCGAGACCTTGTCCGCGCCCGCGCCCAGCAGCGCGCGTATGTCCTCAACGGCCCGCACGCCCCCGCCCACCGTCAGCGGGATGAAGACCTGGGCGGCGGTGCGCTCCACCAGGTCGATGACCGTGCGGCGGCTGTCGCTCGACGCGGTGATGTCGAGGAAAACGAGTTCGTCGGCGCCCGCGCGATCGTAGAAGGCGGCCAGTTCCACCGGGTCGCCGGCATCGCGCAGATCCACGAAGTGGACGCCTTTGACCACCCGCCCCGCGGTCACGTCGAGGCAGGGGATGATGCGGCGCGTGAGGCCGTTCAGGATAGCGGTATCAGCCGGCATTGGCGTTCTCCTCGGCACCGGCGGCAACACGTAGCGCGTCGAGCAAGGCGATGGCGCCGGTATAGAGTGCCCGCCCGATAATCACCCCGTCCAGCCCCATATCGCGCAGCCGGCGCACATGCGCGAGGGACGAGACGCCGCCGGACGCGATCAGCAGCGGGTGGGTTGCCGGATCGCCGGTCTGCAAGGCCGCCTGCATCGCGGTCAGCGCGGCATAATTCGGGCCGCCCATGGCGCCGTCGTGGGCGATGTCCGTGTGGCTGAAGCAGCGCACCCCGCGCGCCGCCAGTGCCCGCGCGACCTCCTCGGCCCGCCGCCCGCTCGATAAGAGCCAGCCGCCGGTCCGTACGATGCCGTCGCGGGCGTCCAGCCCCACGGACAGCGCGGCGGGGTCGCGGGCCAGCACATGGTCCAGCAAGGCCGGGTCGTCCAGGGCGGCGGTTCCGAGTTGCACCCGGTCGATCCCGGCGTCCAGCAGCCGGTCCACATCGGCCATGGTGCGCAGGCCGCCGCCTACCTCGATGCGCAGGTCCAGCGCCCGGCGCAGGTCCAGGATCAGGGCGGTGTTCACCGGGTGCCCAGCCCGCGCCCCGTCGAGATCGACCACGTGCAGCCAGCGCGCGCCCTCGGCTTGCCGGCGCCGCCCGGCTTCCAGCACCGAGTCGGGGAAGGTGGTCACCTGGTCGTAGTCGCCCTGATAGAGCCGCACGTTGCGCCCATCCTTGATGTCAATCGAAGGCAGGATCTCCATCACGCCGCCACCTCCCGCACGAAGTTGGCGAGCAGGCGCAGGCCGTTGGCGCCGCTTTTCTCCGGGTGAAACTGCGTTG
>CBJNAR010000322.1:0-5278 GCA_966434075.1 uncultured bacterium | reverse complement strand
CGAGCACGTCCAGGGTGAGCGCGGGGGACAGGGCGCGCCGGTACTTGGCCAGCGCGCCGCCGCCGCCCGCGTCGTTGTTCTGCCGCCGCCGCTCTTCCAGCGCGTTGTCCGGCAGCGAGGGCGCGGGATCGAAGGGGTAGGAGAAGTCCCCGCGGCTGCCGCCCCCGTGCAGCAGCAGGAGCCCGGTGCCGCCCAGCGCGGGCCCCGCCGCCGCGAGCGAGCCCTGCACGGTGGCGAAGCTGCCGGCGGACAGGGTGGCGCTCGCCCAGGGAGCCCCGCCGCCAGTACGCCCGCTTGCCGCCGCGCCATCTCCGCCCAATGCAGCTGGACCGCGCGTCGTCCTGGGCAGCACCTATCTGCAAACCAACCGGATGAGCCGGCTGTCCAGCTTCCAGGTGGGCAAGGATGGGGAAGACCGCATCGCGGCCCGCATCAGCGGCCTGCTGGACACCCAGTGGTACATGTTCCGCAACCTGGTCCTGCCGGACCGCAAGGGCGACATCGACATCGTGCTGGTCGGCCCCGGCGGGATCTGGGCGCTGGAAGTGAAGGCGTATACGGGCAATTACCGGGTGGAAAACGGCCGGTGGTACAAGGAAACCAGCAACGGGCGTACCGCTAGGAAGTCCAATGGGCCGGGTCACCAGGTGCGGGGCAATGCCGCCAGGCTATGCAATTTCCTGAAAGAGAACGGCGTCCTGGAGAATAACTCCGTGCAACCGGTGGTCGTTCTAGCGCGGGATCTGCCTATCGACGTTGTGTCTTCCGGCACCGCGATATGGCTCCTGGACACTCTAGATGAGAGGCTGGCAAATCTCAAGAGGCGTAGAAAGCTGACGACGCACGAGGTCGAGACTATCGCCGCGATCCTGACGCGGGCCACGCAGGCGGGCGCTTTGTTGAACTAAAGCACGGCAAAACAGAGGGGTTGCATCACTATCCGATGCAACCCCCTTGATCATTCCAAACAGCCTCGCTCATAGTTACGCGCTTGCTTCACTGATGCTCTCAAGCGTTTTTATGGCTTGCGCCCGCACGGCCTGACTTCTATCCTTTGCCAGCAGTTGCAGCACATCGGCGCGCCGCGTTTGCTTGGCGACGGCTTCACGAAACTGTGCTGTCGTTTTTTGCTTCTTCAACAGAAGCTCAAGAGCCTCATGAGGGGTGCTTGGGTTACAGCACAGCTTGACTCCAATCTGCACAAACTCCTCACTGCCGGTTTCACTGCCCAGTAAAGGCGCGATTCTCTCTGCCAGCCGCTGTAACGCATAATCGGGCGTGTTGATGTTTGTGGCAAGGGCAGTAGCCAGCCACTGATCTGCCTTGGAGTGGAGGTTGTGTGGCACAAGCGCAGCAAGCGTCTGGGCCGCCGTACTTGGATTTTCCGCCACAGCGATCTGCACAACGCCTTCGGGAATCTCGATTAGTATATCAAGTACATCGGGATGCGTATCCGGCGACCTGGCTGCTGCTAATTGTTCCTGTAGACCCGAGGGGATGATCTTCTGATGATATTTTGGCATGGCGGGTAGTCCTTAGCGCAGTAGAACGTAGATAATCTTCCTAATACAACGACTGCGCTGATAGTATCACACCTATCAGCGCAGTCGCTTATAACCTATGGGCAGTAGCTTTGAGCGGCTACAATCCGCTTACACGTCCAAATTCGCGTGCTTGGCGTGGGTCTGGATGAATTTGCGGCGCGGGGCCACTTCGCTGCCCATCAGCATGTCGAACGTCTCGTCGGCTTGCAGGGCGTCTTCGATGGTCACCTGGAGCATGGTGCGGCTCTCGGGGTTCATCGTCGTCTCCCAGAGTTGCTCGGCGTTCATTTCGCCCAGGCCCTTGTAGCGCTGGATATTGGCGTTGGCGCCCAGTTCGGCCAGGGCGGCGTCGCGCTCGGCGTCGGTGTAGACGTAGCGCACGTTCTTGCCCTGGGCCACGCGGTACAGCGGCGGTTGCGCGATGTAGAGGTAGCCGTCCTGGATCAACGGTTCCATGTGGCGGAAGAAGAAGGTCAGCAGCAGCGTGCGGATATGTGCGCCGTCCACGTCGGCGTCGGTCATCAGCACCACGCGATGGTAGCGCAGCTTGCTGATGTCGAACGTGTCGCCGATGCCGCAGCCAAGCGCGGTGATCAGCACCTTAATTTCCTCGCTGCCCAGCATCTTGTCGAGGCGGGCCTTCTCCACGTTGAGGATCTTGCCGCGCAGGGGCAGGATAGCCTGGAAGCGGCGGTCGCGGCCCTGCTTGGCCGATCCGCCGGCGCTGTCGCCCTCGACGATGAAGATCTCGCTGCGGGCGGGGTCGCGCTCCGAGCAGTCGGCCAGCTTGCCGGGCAGGGTGCCGCCGTCGCCGATGCCGCGGCGGACGACCTCGCGGGCCTTGCGGGCGGCGTCGCGGGCGCGGGCGGCCATGAGGCACTTCTCGATGATCTTGCGCGCGTCCGACGGGTTCTCCTCCAGGAACTGCTGCAAGCCGTCGGCGACCACGGACTCGACATGGCCGCGCACCTCGGCGTTGCCCAGCTTGTCCTTGGTCTGGCTGACGAACTGCGGATCGACCACTTTGACGCTGACGATGGCCGTCAGGCCCTCGCGCACGTCGTCGGCGCTCAGGTTGGCCTCGTTCTCCTTGAGGATATTGTTCTTGCGCGCGTAGTCGTTCAGGGTGCGCGTCAGGGCCGAGCGGAAGCCGGTCATGTGGGTGCCGCCGTCGATAGTGTTGATGTTATTGGCGAAGGCATAGACCGACTCGGTGTAGCTGTCGTTGTACTGCATCGCCACTTCGACGCCGGTCTTATCCACGGTGCGGGCGACAAAGAACGGCTTGTGCAGGGCGTTGCGGTGGCGGTTCATGTGGCGCACCAGCGAATAGATGCCACCCTCGAAATAATAGCTGTTCTCGCGCTCCCGGCCCTCGCGCTCGTCGGTGAAGGTGATCTGCAGGCCGCGCGTGAGATAGCACATCTCGCGGAAGCGCTGGGCCAGGAAGTCGTAGTCGTACTCGGTCGTTTCCTGGAAGATGGTCGGGTCGGCCTTGAACCAGGTGGTGGTGCCGCGGCCCGTCGGGTCCTCGCCGACGATGGCGACGGGACCAGTGGGTAGGCCCTGGCGGTACTCCTGGGCGTAGATATGGCCCTGGCGGCGGACTTCCACCCGCATCCAGGTGGAGAGCGCGTTCACGACCGAGGCGCCCACGCCGTGCAGGCCGGAGGAGGTCTTGTAGCTCTCGGAGTCGAACTTGCCGCCGGCATGGAGCTCGGTCATAACCAGCTCCAGCGCCGACTTCTTCTCTTCCTCGTGGATGCCGACCGGGATGCCGCGGCCATTGTCGCTGACCTTCACCGTGCCGTCCGCCTGGATCAGCACGTAAATATGGTCGGCGGCGCCGATGACCGCCTCGTCCACGCTGTTGTCGACGATCTCGTAGACCAGGTGATGCAGGCCGCGCTGGTCGGTCGAGCCGATATACATACCGGGCCGCACGCGCACGGCTTCCAGCCCCTTGAGCTTGCGGATGCTGCTGGCCCCGTACTCATGCCCTGCCGCACCCGCCGGGGCAACCTCCACTACATTCTTGTCTACAGACACCTGGAACCTCCTGAACAAGCCGTCACGTTAGGGATCAACCGAGCAGTGGATCGTTGCCTACTGCTCCCGAATAAGGTGAAGTAACTTCCTATTATTATACCATATTGCCGCGCATTTTGCACGTTTGTGCTAAATTTCCTGGTGCGGGAAAATCGGGCGCCGGGCCGCTTATTTTGCTGCCCGGCCCGCCGCCGGGCGGGCGCTATCCTCGCTTTTTCCGAACGGAGCACACGAAGTAAAGGATCCCGCTCCGCATAGAGACGGGACCCTTATTCTACTCGGCGCTCCACCGGCACCCCGGTATCAGCGGTCGGCGTAATAGTCGGGCACGACGACGTGGTTGCCGCGGGGAGGGCGCACGTAGTTGGTTGTGTCGTGCGGGCGGGGCGGCAACTCAATCGGCGGCGGGGTCACATCTTCATAGGGGATGGCGCTCAGCACGTGCCGGATGCAATTCAGCCGGGCGCGGCGCTTGTCTTCCGACTCGACCTGATACCAGCGGGCTTCCGGGATGTCGGTATGCTCCATCATCAGGTCTTTGGCCTTGGAGAAGGCCACCCACTTGTCGCGGGACGCGATGTCGATTGGGCTGAGCTTCCAGCGCCGGGTGGGGTCGCCGGCGCGGCTCTGGAAGCGCCGTTCCTGCTCTTCGTCGCTGACCGACAGCCAGTACTTCAGTAGAATAATGCCGGAGCGGGCCAGGATGCGCTCGAAGGCCGGGCAGGCGCTCAGGAAGTCCCAGTACTCCTCGTCGGTGCAAAAGCCCATCACCCGCTCGACCCCGGCGCGGTTGTACCAACTACGGTCGAAGATCACGATCTCCCCGGCGGCGGGCAAATGGGCCACGTAGCGCTGGAAATACCACTGCGTGCGCTCGACATCCGACGGCTTGCCGAGCGCGACCAGCCGGACGCCACGGGGGTTCAGGGGTTCGATAATGCGGCTGATCAGGCCGCCCTTCCCGGCGGCATCGCGGCCCTCGAAGATGATGACCACCCGCAAGCCCTGCTTGATCACCCAGTATTGCAGCTTGACCAGCTCAAACTGGAGCCGGATCAGCTCTTGTTCATAGAACTTCTTGTCGAGCCAGTGCGATTCCACTTTTCCCACGGGTTGTTTCTTGCGCGGCGCATCCGCGTTGTCCTTGCCGTGCTTTTTCTTGGGCGAGTCTGCGCCGTTTTCAGCCTGCTTCCTGGGTGGCGCTTCCACCTTTGCCGTGTCGTCCATCTCCTGATACCTCCTTATCCCGGTTCCGGATAGAGTGGTTACCACAGGCTAAGACCTTGATCGGCGCGCGAGGCGAGATGGACTCAGGCGTGTCTCTCGGCGGCCGTCGAAACCGGCGCGGGAGCGTGGGCCTGGATGAAGCCGTAGACGCGCACCCAGACGGCATCGCGATCGCAGTCTTCGGTGATGCAGTGGCCGGAGTTCTCGTAGAAGATGAGTTCTTTGTCGGGGCTGCCGGCGTGGGCGTAGATATAGTCCCCGGCGTCCGGCGGGATCGTGCGGTCGTGGCGGCCCTGCATGATTAGCAGGGGCGCGCGCAACTGGGGCAGCGCCCGTCGTGCTTCCCGCGCGACGATGCTCAACTGGTGGATCGATTGGGTGGGCAGGCGGGGGTAATGCCAGAGCCGGTCGAGCGCGGCGCGGGCGACGATGTCCGACGGGCCCTTGGTGTGCGAGCG
>CBJNAR010000321.1:0-5291 GCA_966434075.1 uncultured bacterium | reverse complement strand
TCCGTGGCGCGCTGCGCACCATGGACCTGGCGCCCGCGGCCCAGCAGGCAGCGCAGACCTGGTTCGACGAGTTGCAGGACGCCATCGCCCAGGCCTGGACCGCCAGCGAAACGTTGACCCGCCGCCTGCGCGAAATCGCGCGCCGGGCCGATACGCTGGCCTATGGTATGCGTTTTGGTTTCCTCTTCGATCCGGAGCGCAAGCTGTTCACCATCGGCTACAACGTGACCGAGGGGCGGCGCGACAGCTCCTACTATGACCTGCTGGCCTCGGAGGCGCGGCTGGGCAGCTACCTGGCCGTGGCCCGCGGCGACATCCCGCCCGAACACTGGTTCCATCTGGGGCGGGCCATCACCCAAGTGGACGGCACGCAGGCCCTGGTCTCGTGGAGCGGCACCATGTTCGAGTACCTGATGCCCAACCTGGTCATGCCGGTCTACCCGGCCACGCTGCTCGACCAGACCAGCCTGGCCGTGGTCGAGGAGCAGCGCCGCTATGGCGCGCAGCGCGGCGTGCCCTGGGGCATCTCCGAATCGGCCTATAACGTCATGGACGCCTGGCACACCTACCAGTACCGCGCATTCGGCGTGCCCGGCCTGGGCCTTAAGCGCGGCCTGGACGAAGACCTGGTGATCGCTCCCTACGCAACCATGCTCGCGCTCAGCGTGGACCCATCCGCCGCCATCGCCAACCTGCACCGGCTGACCGCGGCGGGTGCCGAGGGGCGCTACGGCTACTACGAGGCCATCGACTACACGCCGGGTCGCGCGGTCCGCGACTCTCGCCAGGCACCGGATCTGGATTCGACCCACGGCAGCCTGGCCCCGGCGGACGGCAAGGGCGCCATCGTGCGCACGTTCATGGTCCACCACCAGGGCATGAGCCTGCTGGCGATGGACAACGCGCTGCACGACTATCCACTGGTGGACCGCTTCCTGGCTGAGCCGATGGTGGAGGCGACCGAACTGCTGTTGCAGGAGCGCATCCCCTGGCAGGCGCCGCTGACCCACCCGGAGGGCGCGCCGGTCGCGCCGCTACGCAGCCGCCGCTGGCCCGCCGAGCCCGAACTACCGGGCGACGACGTGATCCGCTTCACCACGCCCGACACCCTGCGGCCCATCCCTCACCTGCTGTCCAACGGCGCCTACACGGTGCTGCTCACCAACGCGGGCGGCGGCTTCAGCCAATGGCGCGGGCATGGCGGCACGCCGCTCCTGGTGACGCGCTGGCGCGACGACGTGACCCGCGACGCCTGGGGCACCTTCCTCTACCTGCGCGACGTGCGCGAGGACCAAGTCTGGTCGGCGGGCTACACGCCGGTGGGCGGGCGGGCCGAGGGCTACGGCGGCGAATGGACGCCCGACCACGGCGTCATCTGGCGGCGCGACTACGGCATCGAGTCGAACCTGACCGTGGTGGTCAGCCCGGACGAGGACGTGGAGGTGCGCCGGCTGCGGCTGACGAATCGGTCGACCCGCCCGCGCGAGATCGAGATCACCAGCTACGCCGAGGTGGTGCTGGCCGCGCCGAGCGCCGACCTGGCCCACCCGGCCTTCCAGAAGCTGTTCGTCGAAACCGAGTTCGTGCCCGAGTTCGAGGCGCTGCTGGCAACGCGCCGCCCGCGCGCCGCCAGCGAGCAGCACCCCTGGCTGGTGCATGTGCTGGCCGCCGAGGGCGATATCCGCGGCGCCGTCGAGTACGAGACCGACCGCGCCCGCTTCCTGGGCCGCGGGCACTCGCCGGCCCGCCCGGCGGCGCTGCTGGAGCCGGGGCCGCTGAGCGGCACCACCGGCGCGGTGCTCGACCCGATCGTCTGCCTGCGGCGGCGGGTGCGCCTGGCGCCCGGTGAGACGGCGCGCTTCAACTTCGCCACCGGCATCGCCGAGACGCGCGCCGCCGCGCTGACCCTGGCCGAGCGCTACCAGGACGCCGCCGGGGCCACCCGCGCCGCCCGGCTGGCCGTCACCTACAGCCAGTTGCAACTGAGCGGGCGCAACCTGACATCCGCCGCCGCCATGCGCGCCATCCGCCTGGCGGGCCGGGTGATCTTCCCTAGCGCCGCCATGCGCCCGCCGCCCGCCGTGCTGGCCCGGAACACGCAGGGCCAGCCCACGCTCTGGGCCTACGGCATCTCCGGCGACCTACCGATCCTGCTCGTGGTGCTCAGCGACCCCGATCAGGCCGGGCTGATGCAGGAGGCCGTCCAGGCTCACGACTACTGGCGCTCACTCGGCTTCGCGGTCGATCTGGTTATCCTCAACGAGTACGCCGAGGGCTACATCCAGAGCGTGCAGGACGAACTGACGGCGCTGTTGCAGCGCGGCCCGGCGGCGGGGCGGATCGACCAGCCGGGCGGCGTGTTCTTGCGCCGCGCGGAGGCGATGCCGGAAGCCGACCGCATCTTGCTGCAAACGGCGGCGCGCGCCATCCTGATCGGGCGGCGCGGCTCGATTGGGCGGCAACTGGCGCGCGCCGCCCGGCAGGAGCAACCGGCCTCCTCGCCGCTACGCGATCCGCGCCGGGGCACCCCTGCCCCTAAAGGGGCACCGGCATCCGACCGCCGGCGCAGCCGTCATCCCCTGCCCTACCCCACGGCGACCACCGCCGCGCCTGGGGCCGGCGGGGCGCCGCTGGAGTTCGACAACGGCCTGGGCGGCTTCAGCGCCGATGGGCGTGAGTATGTGATCCGCCTACGCGCGGGCGAATGGACGCCCGCGCCCTGGATCAACGTGCTCGCCAACCCCGAGTTCGGCACGCTGGTCTCGGAAAGCAGCCTGGGCACGACCTGGTGGCTCAACAGCCGCGAGAACCGGCTCACGCCCTGGTCGAACGACCCGATCTCGGACACGCCGGGCGACATCCTCTACCTGCGTGACGAGGACCGGGGCGGCCTCTGGACGCCGACGCCCCTGCCCATCCGCGGCAGCGCGCCCTACACCATCCGCCACGGCCACGGCTACACGGTCTACGAGCATACCGGGCACGGCATCGAGGGCGAACTGACCGTCTTTGTGCCGCCCGATCTGCCGCTGCGCCTGCTGCGGCTGCGCCTGCGCAACCCTGGCGGGACGGCGCGGCGGCTCAGCGTCACGAATTATGTCGAGTGGGTGCTGGGTGTGGACCGCGCGCCCGCGGCCCGCTTCGTCATCACGGCGTGGGACACGCAGGCGGCGGCGCTGACCGCGCACAATCCCTACAACAACGAGTTCGCATCCCGGCTGGCCTTCCTGGCCCTGGTCGCCCATCCCGCCGCGCGGACGGGGACCGGGGGCGGCGTAACCTACACGGCGGACCGCACGGCCTTCCTGGGTCGCAACGGGCGGCCCGCCAGTCCGGCGGGCCTGGCCGCCGCCGCGCTCGACGGGCGCACCGGCGCCGGACTCGATCCGTGCGGCGCGATCCAGGCGCCGTTCACTGTGGGGCCGGGCGCCACGGTGGAGATCGTGTTTGCCCTTGGCGAGACGGCCAACGCCGAGGCCATGCGCGCGCTGCTGGCCCAGATCCGTGCCCCCGGCGCCGTGGACGCCGCTTTCGCCGCGGTGCAGCGGGAGTGGGCCGGGCTGCTCGGCACCGTTCAGGTGCAGACGCCCGACAAGGCGCTCGACCTGCTGCTCAACGGCTGGCTGCTCTACCAGGCGCTGGCCTGCCGCATCTGGGCGCGCTCGGCCTTCTACCAGGGCGGCGGGGCCTACGGCTTCCGCGACCAGTTGCAGGATGTGCTGGCCCTGGTCTACGCCGCGCCGCAGATCACGCGCGACCAGATCGTGCGCGCCGCCGGACACCAGTTCGCGGCAGGCGACGTGCAGCACTGGTGGCACCCGCCCACGGGCCGCGGCGTGCGCACCCGCTTCTCCGACGACCTGCTCTGGCTGCCGTTCGTCACGGCGCTCTACGTGGAGGCCACCGGCGATACGGGCGTGCTGGACGAGGTGCGGCCGTTCCTGGAAGCGCCGCCGCTGGCCCCCGGCCAGGAAGACGCCTACAGCTTCCCCAGCACGGCGCCCGAAAGCGGGACCGTCTACGAGCATTGCGTGCGCGCCCTGACCCGCGGTGCCACGTCCGGCCCGCACGACCTGCCGCTGATGGGGTCGGGCGACTGGAACGACGGCATGAACCGCGTGGGCATCGAGGGCCGGGGCGAGAGCGTGTGGGTGGGCTGGTTCCTGGCCGACGTGCTGCGCCGCTTCGCGCCGCTGGCCGCCGCCCGCGGCGATCACGACCGCGCCGACTGGTGCCGGGCGCAGATCGCCCGGCTGCAAACCGCTATCCACGAATCGGCCTGGGACGGGGCGTGGTATCGCCGCGCCTATTTCGACGACGGCACGCCGCTCGGCTCGCACGAGAACGAGGAGTGCCGTATCGACTCCATCGCGCAAAGCTGGTCGGTGCTGTCAGGCATCGGCGACCCGGAGCGGGCGCAGCAGGCGATGGCCTCGCTGGAGGAGCACCTGATCCGCCCGGCGGAGAGCCTGGTGCTGCTGCTGACCCCGCCGTTCGACAAGTCGGATCTCGATCCCGGCTACATCAAGGGCTACGTGCCGGGCGTGCGCGAGAACGGCGGCCAGTACACCCACGCCGCCATCTGGGTGGGCTTCGCCTTCGCCGAACTGCGCGACGGCGTACGGGCGCATGCCCTGTTCAACATGCTCAACCCGATCAACCACGCGCTCGACCCCGACGACCGCGACCGCTACAAGGTCGAGCCATACGTGATCGCCGCCGATGTGTACGCCCACCCGCAGCACGTCGGGCGGGGCGGCTGGACCTGGTACACCGGCTCGGCGGCCTGGATGTACCGCCTGGGCGTGGAAGCGATCCTGGGTCTGCGCCGGGTGGATGGCGGCCTGTGCGTCGATCCGGCGATCCCGCCACATTGGCCCGGCTTCGAGGTCTGCTACCGCCACGGCGCGGCCACCTACACCATCACGGTAGACAACGCGGCGGGCCAGGGCCATGGCGTGGTCGCCGTCACGCTCGACGGTGCGCCCTGCCCCGACGGGCGCATCCCACTCGACCCGGCCCCCGGCACGCACGCGGTCGAGGTCCGCCTCGGCCCCGGCGAATAACGACGGAAGTTCACCGCGAAGGGACGAAGCGCACGAAGGGTTACGACGGATTTCACCGCGAAGGAACGAAGGACGCGAAGGGTTTTTAGGGTTTCCGGCATGGTAGCAGGCGCGCGACCCCGATCGCCAGGCCCGAAAAGCCCGTCGCGCCTTCGCGGCGAACCCTCCGTCGTCAAACCCCAAAAACCCTTCGCGTCCTTCGTTCCTTCGCGGTGAACTTCCCGG
>CBJNAR010000320.1:0-5303 GCA_966434075.1 uncultured bacterium | reverse complement strand
AACGGCGCCATTACCCTGGCTGGGCTGCGGATCGCGCAGGGGCGTTTGCGCGAGGCCATGCGCACCTATGAGCGGGCACTGCAGCTTGCCGGCGCGCCGGGCGCGCCACTTCTGCGCGGAACGGCGGACATATACGTGGGCATGAGCGAGCTCTACCTTGAACGTGACGATCTGCCTGCCGCGACGCAATACTTGCAGCGCGGCAAGGCGTTGGGTGAGGGCAGCGGGTTACCGCAAAATCCTTATCGCTGGTGCGTGGCGCTGGCGCGCATACGGGTGGCGCAGGGCGATCTGGACGGCGCGCTAGATCTGCTCGACGAGGCCGAGCGCCATTATGTGCGTGACTTTCATCCCAATGTGCGTCCCATCGAGGCCATGAAGACGCGCGTTTGGGTAGCACAGGGCAGATTGGGCGAGGCGCTTGGCTGGGCGCGGGAGCAGGGTCTATCGGTGGAGGACGATCTCAGCTACCTGCGTGAGTACGAGCACGTCACGCTGGCCCGCGTGCTCCTGGCCCGCCATACGCGCGATGGGACAGGACACTCCATTCAAGAGGCAATGGGACTACTTGAACGCCTCGGAACAGCGGCACAAGCAGCTGAGCGGACGGGCAGCCTGATCGAGATCCTGCTGCTGCAAGCGCTCGCCCGGCAGACAGGGGGCGATAGCGCTGCTGCCCTGGCGGCGCTGGAACCCGCCCTGGCGCTCGCCGAGCCGCAGGGCCACGTCCGCATCTTTGTTGCTGAAGGCGCAACTATGGCGACCCTGCTGCAAGGGGCCGCGCAGCACGGGATCGCCCCCGGCTATGTCCGTCAACTGCTGGCCGCCCTGAGCACCCAGAGGGTATCCGGAGGGCACCCCGCTGCGGGCATCACGCCAGTCAGCCAGGCATTGCGCGAACCATTGAGCCTGCGCGAGCTCGACGTGCTGCGGCTGCTCAGAACCGAATTGACTGGACCGGAAATTGGCCGCGAACTGATGGTCTCGCTGCCCACCATGCGTACGCACACCAGTAATATTTATAGCAAGCTTGGGGTGAACAACCGCCGTGCCGCTGTGCGCCGGGCTGAGGAACTCGGCCTCTTGTAGCGATCACGCCAACAGCACACCCCGCCCCGGCAGGTTAGTCGCAACACCTGCCGGGGTTTTTGCGGCCCGCGGCGCACGGCAGTGAATAGATCAACACGGCAATCATCACGTGTGATGATGCTGGCTCATCACATTGGTCTGTATGCTCTGGTGGACGGCAAGAAGCAAGGCGACCACGATGAGCTTCAGCCAGATGAGGAAAATGCGGAGGCGCAAAGTGACGGCAACAGACACAGCGAATGATGATCAGGGGAATCAACACGAGCCTCGGATCTACGAAATTCGCATCCAGGGCCACCTTGATGACAGGCGAGCCGTCTGGTTTGAGGGCATGACCCTTACCCGCGAAGACAACGGCGCTACCCTGTTAACTGGCCCGGTGATCGATCAGGCCGCGCTGCATGGCTTACTGAGAAAGGTGCGGGATCTGGGGCTCCCGCTGATCGCAGTAGCCCGCATCAGCCCGGGCCAGGCCGACGCGTAGAGGGTCAAGGAGTGAGTTGAACGCGGTTGCAAAGGCCGGCTGCTCAGGAAGGAGATCTGCCCTTGATTGATCGCTGGGCCATTTCGGGCCCCGGGAGCAACAGCAGAAGCCGAAATAGCGAGGCAGAAGCCAAACGACGGCTGCCAACGAACGTAATGAATGCGGTCAGACAGACCGCGGCAACCAGAGGAGACAAATAGATGAACATCAATCAGCAGACCGCAGTCAGCAAGGAGAGCAGAATGAAGATCACAGGCCGAAATCTAGTCCGCTGGTCAGGGTTAGCCGCGGTGGTAGCCGGGATCATTTTCGCGGTCATTCAGCCGATCCATCCCTGGGAGGATGTTGCGTCCGTCACCACCAGCGCCTGGGCCATCATCACCAGTTTCAAGACGGCCATGTGCCTGCTGTTCTTGCTGGGCATTACGGGGATCTACGCCCGGCAAGCCAACAAGGCCGGTTGGCTGGGTCTGGCGGGCTTTCTCCTGCTGTTTCTCTCCTGGGCGCTCCAGACGGCCTTCGTCTTCGTCGAAGCCTTTGTCTTGCCGCTGCTGGCGACCTCAGCGCCGCAGTTTGTGAATGGCGTGCTGGGGAATATTGCCCGGGGGGAGGCCACCGCAGTTGACCTTGGCGCCCTCCCGCTGATCTATTCGCTCGGCGTAGCGGTGACGTATATGCTCGGCGGCCTGGTGTTTGGCATCGCGACGCTACGGGCCGGCATCCTGCCGCGCTGGGCGGGCGGGCTGCTGGCCGTCACGGCCACACTGACTCCCCTGGCGGCGCTGCTGCCGCACCAGATCCAGCGGTTGGCGGCGATACCGATGGGGTTAGCTCTGGCCACGCTGGGTTATGCGCTCTGGGCGGAACGGCGCGCGCAAACCGCGGCGCCCGTACCTGACACGGTGAGCCCCCAACTCAGCCAGGCCGTAGCCGAGTAATAGAGTAGCTCGCAGGAAATTGCATGGCGTGGACAAGCGGCCATACGGCCGCTTGTCTCATCGGGAACCTGAGAGTCACCGGTCGAGCATCGCCGCACGCGGCCCGCCTGCTGCGGAACGCGCGGCGAAACCCACCAGCACTGCGTAAACCCGTGCAAGGAGCTGAACATGAAAGCGAATGTCTACGCTGAAGGCCGATCCCACGGCCTGCTTCAGCCGAGCGAGCCAGGGGAACCCCGGTCACAGAAAAGCAGGGCAGCGCGAAAAGCGGGTTCGGCCAGGTGGCTCATCGCCGCGCTGCTCATGCTGAGCGCCATTCCGCTCGCCGCCGGCGCCTTCCGCCTCAGCGAACTGGCCGGCGGCGCGCCCATCACCGCGGCCAACGCAAGGTTCTTTGCGATGCCCCTGCCGGTGGTGCTGCATATCCTGAGCGCCGCGGTGTTTGCTATCCTGGGCGCCTTCCAGTTCGCCGCCGCTTTCCGCCGGCGCCGGCCCGGCTGGCACCGCGCGGCCGGGCGGCTGCTGGTCGGCTGCGGACTGCTGGTCGGGTTTTCTGGGCTGTGGATGACCCTGTTCTATTCCCTGCCGGCGAGCGACGGTCCATTGCTCTATGTATTGCGGCTCCTGCTTGGGTCAGCCATGGTCGCCGCGATCATCCTCGGCTACACCACGATCCGGCGCGGGGATGTGCGGCGACACCGCGCCTGGATGGCGCGCGGTTACGCGCTGGGGCTTGGCGCAGGCACGCAGGTGCTGACCCTGGCGGTTGGAGAAATGATCGCCGGCCCGCCAACCCAGACCAGCAGAGCGCTCTTGATGGGCCTGGCTTGGGCGATCAACCTGGCGGTGGCCGAGTGGGCCATCCGCAGGCACCTTCACCCGGTTCGCATCCCCGGCGGCGGCAGACCAACCGACGTACCGACCACGCTAGTGCCCCGTGTTTGAAGCTGCCCGCACCAGGGCAAAGGGATATGGTAATCAGGAATGGAGGAATAGCAGAGGTGAACATACATCAGCTCAACCATGGGGGCGTTGAACGCCCAGGCGTCCGCAGACGCAATATCTGGATAGGCGCGATCCCTGTGCTGGGGCAGCCGAGCCTGTTGCTCAGGATCGAGGGGTTGGTCTTGTTAGCCGGTGCGCTGCTGCTCTACGCACAGAACCGGGGAGAATGGCTCGCCTTTCTCGCGCTACTGCTGGTGCCGGACCTGTCGATGGTGGGCTACCTGGTCGGGCCGGCAATTGGCGCAGCAACATACAACCTGTTCCACAACTATCTGCTGCCCGCAACTCTGGCCGCGGTTGGCGTGTTGAGCGGCGACCAGCTGTTGCTGTTGCTGGCGCTCATCTGGTTCGCCCACATTGGCATGGATCGCCTGCTAGGCTACGGGTTGAAGTACTCCACCGGCTTCAAGGATACACACATTAGTGGGCCGCTAGCCCGCAAGACGGTAGCTCGCTAGAGCGTGTTATGGACTTTGGGCTAGAAGGGTAAACAAGCGTTGGGCCAGTACCAGAGCAAAGGCCACGAAGTGCAAGCCGGCCAGCGTTTCCGGCCAGCGTTCGTCGTCGCGCGCCAGCCGCCGGAACCGCGCCACCCACGCGAAACTCCGCTCCACCACCCAGCGGCGGGGCAGCAGCACGAACCCGCGCTTGGCCTCCGGCAGCTTCACCACTGCCAAGCGGATCCCCTCCGCCGCGGCCGCGGCTGCCGGGGCTGTCCCGGTGTAGCCGGCGTCCACATACGCCAGTTCCACGTGGTCGCCGGTCGCCTCTTGCACCGCTGCCGCCAACTCGCCCACCTGGGCGCGGTCTTGCTCATTGGCCGGTGTGACGTGCAGAGCCAGCAAATGGCCCAAGGTATCCACGGCCAGGTGGACTTTGCTGCCCTTGCGGCGCTTGGCGCCATCGTAGCCGGCCCGCGCGCCGCTCTCAGGACTGGATTGCAGGGTGCGGCTGTCGAAGATGGCCGCCGAGGGCGCTACGTCGCGGTCGGCCAGCAAGCGCAGCAGGGCACGCAAGTCGGCAACCAGGGACGCGAAGACGCCGGCGCGCCGCCAGCGCTGGGTTTGGTCATAAAGAATGTGCCAGGGCGGCAGATCGTTGGGCATGAGGCGCCAGGGGGCGCCAGCGCGGACGAGCCAGCGGACGCCGTTGAAGACTTCACGCAGTTCGTAGACGCGTTGGGGCGCATCCGGGCGCATCAAGGTCAGCTAGGGGGCGACGAAGGCCCATTCTTCGTCGCTGACATCACTGGGATAGGGGTCACGTTCCATACTCTCAGTGTACCAAGTTTGGAAAGTCCCTAACAGGCTCTAGATAGAACTCCAAAACAGCATCCTACTATCAGCAACACTGCGGGTACGTAGAAAGTACCAGCTGGTGAATGGCGTTCTAGCGAGCCGTCGATCTGGTTGCGGCGCTGTTCATTGCCCTGGCGGTAATTGGGGGCATGCTATAATCGAGGTATGTCTACCTTGATTTTGGCCACAAAACTTCATGTCCCCACACCTCCGCCTAAGGCGGTGTCCCGCTCCCGCCTGATCGAGCGGCTGAACGGTGGGCTGCACCGCAAGCTGACCCTCATCTCGGCCCCCGCCGGATTCGGCAAAACCACGCTGGTTAGCGCCTGGGCTGCTGCGCGCGACAGCCAGGTAGCCTGGCTGTCGCTGGACGACGTGGATAGCGACCCTACACGCTTTCTGGCCTACCTCGTCGCCGCTCTACGGACTATTGTCCCGAATATTGGCCAAGATCTGCTCGGTGCGCTCCAATCCCCGCAGCCCCAACCC